>CP155570.1:0-300000 GCA_041428575.1 Sporomusaceae bacterium ACPt | reverse complement strand
ACTGTCAATTTCAACAATCTTATCGGTATCGCCTCCGCCGATAAGCTCTCCGATTTCCACTAACAATCGCTCAAGTTGTTCTAATTCATCTTCGGTAATGCGCTCAACGGCCAGTCCAGCAGCCAAAACATCAAGCGCAGTCCGGATTTCATATACTTCGTTAATATCTTTAATTGACAAATCAGCCACATACGTGCCACGACGCGGAATCATAACAACAAAACCTTCAAGTTCAAGCTTACGGATGGCTTCCCGTACCGGCGTCCGGCTAACACCCAATTCTTCAGCCAGTTGAATTTCCATCAGCCTCTCGCCTGGTTTTAAAACACCGTTGACGATGGCTTCTCTCAGCGTCTCGGCTACCACTTCTCTGAGCGGCTTATAGCTGTCTAATTTAATAGGTACTAATCGTCTCTCCACAATCACTCCACCTCTGAAACGGTTTCTGCTATAAATATTTCCGGTACACCTCGGGCTTTTAGGCGGCCCGCAACAGTTTCCGCCTGTTCAAGGCTTTCTGTCAGGCCAAACACTGTTGGCCCGCTGCCTGACATCAACGCGGCCATAGCTCCATATTCCAACATAAATTCCTTAATTCTGGCAATTTCCGGATAGGCTGGAATGGTTACGCTTTCCAACACATTGACCATACGCTTGGCAACTCCGGCCAAATCCCCCAGTTCGAGATATTGCCGTATAACAGCAATATCAGGCCGGGCTAAGGCTTTATCTGCTTTGAATTGCCCATACACCCACGCAGTCGGAACTTCGACTGCCGGCTTGGCCAATATCACATAACAAGAAGGGAGCGGCGAAAGCGGCGCTACCTTCTCCCCGCGTCCAGTAGCCAACATCGTGCCCCCATACAGGCAGAACGGCACATCTGAACCAAGTTTGGCCGCCAGCTTGCTAAGCTCTTCCATGTCAAGATTAAGTTCCCACAAGAGATTAAGTCCCTTGAGCACAGCAGCAGCATCTGCGCTGCCGCCAGCCAACCCTGCCGCCAGCGGGATGCGCTTGTCCAGCTTAATATGAACGCCTTGCGCTGTCTTTGCATAATCCCTGAGCAATGCGGCGGCGCGGTAAGCCAAATTGCTGGCATCTGCAGCCAATCCCCGTATATTGACGCTAAGCTCAATATCTTCCGGCTGTCTGGTCAAAGTTACGGTGTCAGAAAGACTAATGGCTTGCATAATCATCGCTACCTCGTGGTAGCCGTCAGGGCGTTTATAAAGAACATCAAGCGCCAAGTTGATTTTGGCATAAGCGTTAAGTGTTAGCATACAGAGCCTTTTATACGTTTAGTTGCCTTAAAGCAATAGTCTCTTGCGAAGTCAGAATCTGGTCGATATCAAGTAAGATGAGTAAACGGTCCTCAAGTTTACCTACGCCATGAATATATTTGGCATCCAAAATAAACGTCGGAGGCGGTGGTTCAACACTGGCTGATGACAGCCGTACTACCTCGTTAACAGCATCTACAATAATCCCCACTGTCTGACCATTTACTTCAACGATGATAATGCGGCTATCGTCATTATGGTCAGAGACTTTGAGTTGGAAACGTTTTCTAAGATCCACTACCGGGATAATCCGACCGCGTAAATTTATAATTCCCTCCATAAATGCCGGAGTTTGCGGCAGTTTTGTTATTGGCACCAGGCGGTTTATCTCTTGTACCTTAGTAATCGGCAGTCCATATTCTTCTTTTGCCAAACGGAAAATAACCAGTTGCAGTTCCTGGTCGGCCGTTATGTTGTTCATTTCCATCCCGGAACACCTCCACATAGATTCTTATAAATTATATTCTACCTGTTGAGGTATTTGCCTGCAACTGCCAATTTACAATTCAGAATTTTTTACCTTTCCATACGTACCCCGGCTACCACCAACTCTTGATATTCAGCATTCTGCTTATCGCTAACCGCTTGAGCAGCACTACGGAAAGTTGTTATCGCATCCATCACGACACTATACTTTTCATAAAAAATTGCGATTAAATCACCGGGTTTGGCCTGCTTTAATGCGACAACCACAGCTTGGCGTTCATCAAGTATTGTTATAATCCGTTCAGGAGCGAAACCTGCTTCCGTCGCGCCGCAGGCCAAAAGAGCCGCCGTCTCGCCCGGTCGCCGACCGCGCAGGTCATGGTCCTCCTTGATGTAGATAACGTCAAACCCTTGTCCGGCTACCCGCCCGAGACTGATGATCACATCATCACGCCGGTCACCCGGCGCGGCAATTACGCCAACCAGTCTGCCGGGGTTGAGCTGGCGCAATGTATTTACCAATGCCTGGCAGCCGGCAGGATTGTGGGCATAGTCGACACATACCCGGAATTTGCCTATATCGATCAGCATGAGCCGGCCGGGATTATTATTGAAACTTTTTAGACCTTGGCGGATAACGGACAGTGAAATACCTTGGCTAAAACACGCAGCAACAGCGATAACGGCGTTTTGAATATTATGCTCGGCAATACCGCCCAGTGTTAGCGGAATATCAACGATGTCAATGATTGCCTGCTCTGTTTGACCATTCGCCACATAAATAGTGCCGTTTTTGACAAAACAGGCCTTACCCCCTTCGCCTAAATGGCGGCGAACGGCGATATTGTCAGGATTGGTGCTAATTTGTACGATTTCAGCCTTAGTCCGCGACTTAAGGGCCGTTACCCGCCGGTCATCAGCATTGAGGATTACAGTCCCGCCGGGACGTACTGCCTCAATAACCAGGGACTTAATGTAGGCCAAGTCGTCGAGATCTTCAACACCGTCTTGTCCAATATGATCTTCGGTAATATTGGTAATTATTCCGACATCGGCAAAGTCATAGCCAAGTCCGCCTCTGATGATGCCCCCGCGCGCTACTTCAAGTACAGCGGCCTCAACCGTTGGATCGGCCAATACCATGGCCGCGCTGGCTGGACCGGTGGTGTCGCCGGCGGCGATACAATCCTGATTAACATAAATACCGTCAGATGTCGTCATTCCTGTTTTATAACCGGCCTTGCGGAAGATATGAGCTATAAGCCTGGTTACTGTTGTTTTGCCGTTAGTCCCGGTTATTGCCACTATGGGTATCCGACCGTCAGCCCCTCCGGGAAATAGGTAGTCAACAATAGCAGCGCCAACATCACGCGGTGTTCCGGCGCTCGGATACAGGTGCATCCTAATACCGGGAGCGGCATTAACCTCAATTATGGCGCCAAAACCAGTCGTTACCGGCTGGGAAATATCCGGAACAACAACGTCAACCCCGGCAATATCAAGTCCAATTAACCGTACAGCCCGTTCGACCAGCTTCACAGTATCGGGATGTATCTTATCGGTAATATCGGCGGCGGTAGCACCGGCGCTTAAGTTAGCGTTGTCACGGACATATACAATTTTACCGGCATTAGGTACAGACTGGGGCAATAGCTTTTGTCTGGCCAATACCGCCAAAGCAGTATCATCCAGCTCGAGCTGAGTTAGAGCACGACTGTGACCGCGACCGCGCGCTGGATTTAGATTGGCAATCTCAACTAATTCCTCAATACTATGCACGCCATCGCCGGTAACATGAGCCGGTATCCGCTCGGCACCTGCAGCCAGCTTGCCGTTAACAATACACAACCGGTATTGGCGACCTGTTATATACTCTTCCACCAACACTTGCTCATCATACCGGGCAGCCAGTATAAAAGCCCGTTCAAGTCCGGCCTGGTCTAAAATGTTTAGCGTAACTCCTTTACCCTGATTGCCCCCGACAGGTTTCACAACGACCGGGGGACCTATTGCGGCAAAAGCTTCCAGAGCTTGATCCAGACTTGTAACCACAGTTCCATACGGTACAGGAATGCCGTTTTGCTGCAACATTTTGTTGGTAAGAAACTTATCTCCAGCTAAATCAACAGCTACCGAGCTTGTCCTGCCGGTGATGGTCGCCCACACCCGCTGTTGTTTGGCGCCATAACCAAGAATGAGAAAATTAGTTTCATAATCAGGTCGTAAAATCGGAATACCACGCCTTTTTGCAGCGTTGTATACCGCCTGAGTGCTTGGGCCCATTTTAACGTCTTCGCCAACTCTTTTTAACATAGCAATGAGTTCAGGAACATTGAACTCCTCTCCAGCTAATACGGCCAACAACAACCGGTAGGCACCGTCAGCAGCTGCCAATCCGACCGGACCTGATTTACAGCCAAAAACTACGCTATACACTCCGGGCCTGCCGGCCCCCCGCGTTTTGCCAAAGGTTGCAGCATATTCTTCACCAGCTAACGCCTGGAGTTCGAGCGCTACATGTTCAAAAATATGCGCTAAATAAGTGCCAGAGCGCAAGCGTTCAATAAATCCCCCCGGATACCCACGGGAGCAAGCATGCTGCTTTAACCCCGGCAACAATGCCGATAAGCGGGGAATAAAGCCAACTATGGCATTACTGGCAATTTCCTCATACATTCCAATATCAAGTATTGCTTTAATAACCGGGCGGTAGCTATCAATATTGGGTCCGGCAATAAAACGTGTAGATAACAGTTGCATAATCAATCCTCCTAACCTAGTGGTTATCAAGCTGAATCGGTAACCTAATGTTTAAATCAAAGGCAAATCCTGCCGGCAGAATGTGCAGCAGCAGGTTGGATATAGCTAACGGCTGTCCCGGGTTGGATTCCGATATATTGGAATAAATAATATTTTTGCCGTCGATAATGGTTACAGTCTGCGATCCTATTACTTCACAACGCCGGTCAGGACCGACTATTAACGCCGTATCTTCATCGATGCCGACTCCGAGCACATGCGGATTTTGCGCCACAGCAGCCAGCAGGCGATTCATCCGCCCCCGTTGGGCAAAATGCTGGTCAATGACTACCTCGCTCAAAAAACCCATGCCATGAGCCATGCTGAGTGACGACTTTTTAGGAGCATCCTTGGAGTTGCCCCCAATAATCATAGTCTCACTCATTACAGCCGCACCAGCACTTGTCCCGGCAACAACCGCCCCTTTTGCAAAAGCAATGCGAATAGCGGCATCAACTGCCGAGCCGCCCAGAATACTGGTCAGACGCAGTTGGTCGCCGCCAGTAAAAAATATACCACTGGCGTCTTTTATAAATTCCGCTTGCCGGCTTTGGTTGGCTATCTCCCGGTTGGCCATAGCCATAATTGTAACCTCATACGCGCCCAGTGAAGAAAATATCTCTTGATATTCGCTACCAACTGCCCGCGGTTGCCCGGTAGCGGTAGCTATAACAACAATGCGGCTGTCCCGGCCACCGGCCATTTCAATGAATTTGCGCAATACTAAGCACTCGGCGGTTTTATCCTCATTACCGCCAATAATAAGCAGGCTGCCTGACGGCCCAGATTTATTGTCCGCTGATTTATCACTCATAGCTTTTACTTTCTCCTGTTTCCACCTTTACTCCTATTTTTACCAAAAATGTTCAGACTTTATACCACAGTCGCACTAACCAAATAAGCTGCCACCGAATATAATGAAGCAGATAAATTGGAAACGGAGGTTGGCATATTATGAATGTTAGAAGGATATATCTCCCCGAACGATTAAAAACCATTAAATTGGCTGAAGGGGAAAGCCTTATTGCTTACTGTCAGAACCAGCCTGCGACTATCACCAGCGTAGATCCTGTTTACCGGGGCAACAGAGCAAGTTTTGGGCTAGCCAGGGCCAATATTCTTATTATAAAATCTCAGCGCCATTTGACATTATTTGATGGCAATTCTCCTGTCCGGCAATATCCTGTAGCCATTGGCAAGCCGTCAACCCCAACACCTGTTGGGAACTTTGCTATAGCTACAAAAATAATGAATCCCGGAGGCGTTCTTGGCACCCGCTGGATGGGTCTGAATTATGATACCTATGGCATGCATGGAACTAACGCTCCCTGGCTCATTGGCCAAATGGTTTCAAATGGATGTATCCGCATGCACAATTCCAACGCCGAGGAATTGTTCGCTTTAGTCAATCTTGGCACTCCGGTTTATATCAGGGATTAAGCCGGCTACCTGGCCGGCAACCCAATCGGCTTTATCACGCCGGGCAATGAGAAATTCAAGTAGTGCCTGACGCTCGGCCATATCAGGCAGCCATTCTTCCGGAATACTTTCCAGCAGATGCGAAAGGTCAACATCCGGAATATTTTTGATAGTATGAGCGTAAGCAAAAAGATCTATAGGTTTAAGATAGTATTTTAAAAGCACCCCATAAGCCCGGCGGTGATTTATTGTGATGTTGTCCGCCAGTTTTGCAAGCATGTCAATTGTCCACTTGCCACGTCGGAACAAATGGGAGTTATCAATGGCATATAGCTTATACCCGTCCCGCTCCTTACGTACCAATAAATTTCTCCGGTTTTCAGTGCGGTCAGGATTGTGGAACAAATGGTCAAACAACATAACTCCGGCCATTTGCTCCTTGTTTATTGCCCGGTGTAAATTATATTTGGTTACATACCCGGCCCCTTTTAAATATTCACAGGCAAAATGCCTGCCTGGCAATGTTCCTGACGCAACCAGGCGTTTGCTGGTATTTATAACTTCCGGCGGTATATGAATAATCCCTCCCGGGGGAAAACATAACTTCAGCCAATCACCAAACCTGGCCGCCAACAATTCGTTTACCAGCACTTTAGAACCAAGACGGTTGATTGACAACTTGACCACACACACTTTGGTTTCACCATTCGTGGTTTGAGCCCGGAACAGTTGCGGCGATGTCGCGCCCAGCCCGACCGGTCCTATATACTCTACCGCCCGAAACATTAGGCCAACTCCTTTCTGAAAGCATCTGAAATCCCGGCAGTTTAATAACTACCGGGATTTTTTTTACTAAAATAATACCCAGGGATTTACCTATCCCTGGGCCGTTATTTATTTACCCTTTGGGTTGGCTGGGAGTTCCTACCAGCCAACTGGCAATCCAACCGGTAGTACCGTCTGCCAATACTACCTTATACCAGCCAAAGGCCTGTTCTTTAATGGTTACAGTTGCACCCTTCTTAACCTTGGTAACAACTGGGAAGTTAGTACCAGGCCCTGTTCTGATATTAACTACATTACCAGTTACTGTAGCTGTACCACTAACAGTCGTAACGGTACCGGCTGTAGGAGTAACCGGACCGGTAACAATGACGTTTTGTTCGCCATAACCTGCTATACCCCCGCCGCCGGTCTCGGATGCGGAAACACTTTCGTCGCTAAAACTGCTGGCACTGGCATGGTCTGAGTTCGACATACTGGCCGTGGTATTTTCAAACGAACCGACCTCATCGATCGGACTTAAAGCATATACGTCAAGTTGAGTAGTTGTAACCACCCGGGCCCAAACTTTAAGTACAATGGTAATATGCACTTTACGCCGGTTATGGTGTCTGTGAAAATCATAATCAACGAATTCTACCGCAACATCGGCAGTCGCCTTCATATCCGGCTCGGCACCTTCTAACTCAATGTCCCGGGTAAACCGGATATGTTTTTTCTCAAAAGCGTGTACCGGTTGATCCGGCAGGTCGGCTATATACATTACCTTTACTTCGAGTTCGCCGCGTACTATTACTTTATGTGGAATTACATCAATTTTAGTAATTTCTACATCTTTGACATATACATCGACAACTTGCTCAATATCCGGCTTTTGCGCCGGAACAAACATATCAAGCTCAACCACCCGCTGAGACATCTCGGCGCCTAAGACTTGCTCAACCTCGATTGTTTCCGGACCTGGTTCGGGGCAGCCACATACCAGTTCAGCACTATCAACAGTAGTCGAGCCGGTGGTAGTAGCAGTTGTCTTGGATAAGCTCTCGGTTGAAGCTGAAACTACTCTTGTTTTATCGTCCATTATTCCCCCCCCTTTTATTAATACTCTGGTGCCACTACTTATCCTTTTGGTGTAGTCGGCAGAGTTCCTATACCGAGAGTAACTTCACGGTCGGTCATAACTTTGGCAGTAACTTTGAGGATTACAGATACGTCAAATTCGCGGCAATGGCGATGGTGGTGGTGGTGATGTCCGTCGCAGCCATCATGATCATGATCATGATCATGATCATCGCAGTTGTTATCGTCCTCATCATCGTCACAAACAGGCTCAAAATTTTTATACTTGTATGCGCGGTGGTGGTCTTCAACATCATAGTCAACAAACTCGACAGTTACGCTGGCCTCAGCATCCATACCTCTTCTGGCTCCGGGAATATCAATATCTTGAGTCCATTTGTAGTGTTTGATTTCCACAGCGTGAACAGGCTGGTTAGGCAGATCGGCTACGTAAATGGCTTTTATTTCAAACTCGCCGCGAACAATAACCTTATCGGTAATGACGTCAACGCTGTCAACTTCCACATCCTTAACAAAAACATCAACAATTTGCTCAATGGCCGGTTTTCTCTCCGGAACAACCACATGAATATCTAACGCTTTCTGTTTTTCTTTTTCTCCAACTATTTGCCGTACAATAATAGGCCCTGTTTGCTCACCCAGGGTGCACTTGTTATTGGCTCTATCGTTCATGCAGATTCCCCCCCCTTTGTATATTCTAGTTATATATATGCCTGCTCTAATTTTTATGTGACAAAAAATCAAAAGATGGCAAACGGTAAAATATATATCTGAATCCTGTTAACGCAGGCAAATCCTAATTTATAACTATGATTACCCCTGGTAAAACATAACTTAAATAAAATCATATGAAGTAAAAATTAACATTATCTTGTTAAACAAGCTGGTAATGTGCCGGGTTTTGACTAAAAAAATCAAATTGTTATGTAATATACAACATAACAATTTTTCCGTATGGTTCATAGTATATAACAAGATACCCATCCCCCTATTTGCGGGTATTAAAATTACTTTATAATCATAAGGAGGTTATGTTGTTAATGAAACCCTATAAAAAGTACCCTTACTGGAAATGTGATGACGATTATTCTAAATGCGGTTACCAAGAAAAGTATGAAATGATGGATGACTGCTGTGACACAGATATGTGTAGCTGTCCCCCTAAAATCAAATGCCAACCTACCAAAGAATGTGTGAAAACGTATAAATGCTACTACAAGTTGTATAAAATCTGCACTTACCGGTTATATAAAGTATGCCCGTACTGTGGTTGTGAGTTTGATTATCATCAACACCGCGGCGCTTGCCCTAAGTGTATGTAGTTTTAAATCAAAAAGAAAACCCGCGCTTAAAAGTTGCGGGTTTTTTTTTATATAGTATCCAATAAAGATTTACAGGCGTGTTGTTAGTATAAACGTAAGTCAAGCGCCAGCGGTGGAGCGTTACTAACAACACGCCTAGAAAAAAATCGTTATTGGATTTCATATAGATATTACTTACCAATAAATTCTTGAACTACATAAACCCTGCCATTCGCGTCATAGCGAACGCCAATGCCTACTTCGGTATAATTGGAATTTAAAATGTTGGCACGATGGCCAGGACTGTTCATAAATGCTTTTTCGGCAGCAGTTACACTACTGTTTATAGCCAAGTTCTCGCCAGCGTAACGGTAGCTGATGCCAGCCTGACGCATCCGCTCAAACGGCGACTGACCTTCAGGATTGTAGTGAGAGAAATAGTTACGGTTAATCATATCTTGACCATAGTTTCCAGCCAGGCGCACCAAGTTCATGTTTACTTTTAGTGCCGGCAGGCCATTGGCCCGGCGGTCGGCGTTGAGTAGGTCAAATGCCTTGGATTCGTCAGTAGTGAGACCGGAGGATGCTGAATTGGAAGTTATCGATTGAGAAGTTGTAGATTGGGGACTTGTAATTGAAGGAGTCGTAGTTTGGGTCTGAGTAGTAGTCGTCGTCTGGGGCTGAGAGGTATCGGTACTTTTGGCCGGTGTCGCACTGTTACCGCCTTTTTTACCACCAGACAGCATTGCCAGTAATCCAAGCACCAGTAATCCGCCAACAACCGCATTGTTACCGCCGCCAGCTTCAATTGCCTGTTCTTCAGCCGGAGCCGCATAAGCGGCTGTAGCCCACGCCCCGCCAAATGAAGTAGTCACCAGAGATATTATCACTGCACCGAAAACAATTTTACTAATAAATTTACCAATTCTCATGATGTCCAAATCAACCTGCCTTCTAGTTTTGGTTTGGATATAGAACCGTTGGCAATTGGTGCTTAGTTTATACTAATAATTCAGTCCTATGTTATGTAAATATTCGACCATACTGTCTAAAGTCCTGTTCAGAGACTGTTAGCAATTTCTACATGAATGGTTATCCGCTTAATGTTGGTTGCTCATACTAAAATTGCCACTTGCTGAAATCATTGATTTGGGAAACACTATCGGCAGGAGGTGATTTTATGGGCAACGTTTATGACAATAACCTTAAATCCACGCATGGCCCCTTTGGCGAAGCACAAACCCATCAGGGGCCGTACGGCGGAAAAGACGCTGATAACTTAACCAACAAGCAAGCTGCCAATGTTTTGCCGCCAACTAAAGATATTAAGGCCCGCCCCAAGTAATAACAATGATTTTGCACGTAACAAAGAGGACGTCTAACTACGACGTCCTCTCGTTCTCCGGCGTGCGAACAGACCACCGTGGATACCCTGTTCAATATGTATAATTTCGGTCTCAGAAAGACCATATATCTCATACACCGTTTTATTCATTTCATTATATAAAGAGTTAAATTCGGTAATTATGGCCGGATCATCAGTGCTTGCCAGTTCAGTGAGCCGCTCCCCCATGAGTTCAAGTTCCCCGGTACGGCTATTATCAATGATTAACGGTAGTTTTTCCAGCATTTCAATATCCACTTGGGCCATAGACCGGCCTTTCTCTAACGTAACAGTCTGATAATAATAATTCATAAGTGTGGAGTTAAGAATACATACCAAATATTCCAGACTTACGCCAGTTCCAGTAACAGCCAGGGAATGAATATTATTCAGATGGTAAAACCCCGACTTATCAATGGTAGCAATTAGACTATCACCTGTTTGCCGCAAAAAAATTTTAGGCCCGGCCATAACAGCCGCATCCCAGCCGCCTTTATAAAGTTTAGCCGGGTTAACATCAAGCCAATCACCTTGGTATTTAACACAAAACGGCAATACCTGCCCTGACGATACCAAGCCCTTTCTCCACGTCTCCCCTTGCTGTCGTTTACTTTTAATATCAGACTGAGTTGTAAGCGAGCGCATGCCTGTACGAATTTTAGCGATATGGCCCAACATATAGGGCGCTTGCTCTATTTTGTCAATGATCGCTTTATCACAGGGATGAAAAAACAGACGAAAACGCTTATACACCTGGTGTTCAAAGTAGTCTTGTCCATATTGATGGGATGCTGAAAGTAACCCCGAACTGCTTAGTTTATTTACCGTTACCGCGGCAACTGGCCGGCAGCCCTCCTTTCCACATTTTCGCAGGACAGTAATTACCGGAATTCCTACTAAAGCTCCCGGAAATACATCACTATTTACCAGCGTTAGTTCCCGTACCTCACATGTTTCTAATATATATTCCCGGATTTTGGAATAATAACGCCCTAATAGATAACTGTCAGGCGTTATAAACCCCAGATAGCCGCCGGGTTTTAAAGCTGTAATACTTCGTTCAAAAAAAAGTGCGTAATAACTTAACTTATACTGAGCCGAATGCGGATAGTGGACTCTGAGATATTCAGCCTGAGCAGGAGCCATTTTGCCGACCCGGTTTAAACCAAAACTTATATAGGGCGGGTTACCAATAATATAATCATACTTTTGCCGCCAAAACCCGGCCAGAGAAGCATGGGGGTTGCCACTAAAAGGATCCCCTGGCCCAGCCGCAGTAATTTCTTCCCATTTGGTTAAGCTATCGCATATAAGTAAATTAAGAGCATCGTGGAGCGCCAGCGGGCTGACGCTTTTGTTTGTCAAGCGCGTTTTCGCAATATTGACTGCGTCAGCATCAATATCTGCCCCGTGTAAACATTGGCTGACAATATGGTAATGGAGATTTTCCTGTCGCCAGTATTGTTCGCCCGAAAGAAATTGTATGGTGTTGCCACTGCGTACGGTATATTGCCTGTCAGCGTACCGAATCCTCAGTACATCAAGATTGGCATTAAACTTGTCCCATAGTAGGTCATACGCTGCTAATAGAAAATTACCTGTGCCGCAGGCCGGGTCAAGTACTTTTGGCACAGGACGGCTAAGCACATCATGTCTCGCCAGTGTCTGATTAAGAATATAATCAACGATAAATTGCGGTGTATAAAAAATCCCGGCAGATTTACGGCCCATCCGGTCAACCTGCCGCTCATAGTTTTCCTCCACACCAACGCCTCCGCCACCCAAATTACACCAATATAATTCGCTATACCCTTCCCCCGTCCCTGTCGCGGCCAATAAATTCTCAATAAAGAAAACACGGCTTGCGCCAAGCCTTTGGGCGAAAGCGGAAGCCGATGTTGCCCTTATCCTGGCAGAGAGTTATTTTCTGTCAGAATAAAAAACGCCCCACTCAGGGCGTATTTAAAATTCTTATTTATTTATTGGGGTTTTGGGCATCCCGAGCCGGAACTTGCCTCTGGTCTCAAGCCCACCTACTCCGTCAATGCCGGTCACTGAAGCCGTAATGGCATCACTGACATCTACAGTCTTGTTAATGGCTGTTAGCTAAATGTGAAAATTACTTACTTTCTACCGTATTACCGCTAAACAACCGTACAACCCAGAGCAGTATTACAGCTCCGATTATACTGGTAATAAGCTCACCGATTGTGCCATAAGCGGCAAAACCCAGCAGCCTTAACGCAAATCCACCGACATAGGCGCCAACTATTCCTACAATAATATCAACCCAAATTCCAAAACCATGGCCGCGCATCAGTTTTCCTGCTGCCCAACCGGCAACCGCGCCAATAATTAAAAACCAGAGCGCGTTCATCATAACTATCTCACCTCCGATGCTAGTATTCCCACAATGAGCAAGAATATTACCTTGCGGTATACTTGCACCAAATTGCACATAAGTATTATTGTAATAAATTAAGGTGGCGATATGCATGCGACAGTGGTTTTTCTTCTTATGCTGTGTTTTACCGTTACTCTTGCTTGCTCAAAATCAGGTAAACCTCGAATTATGGTATAAAAATCATATTGTTAAAAGCGTAACCACAACTCACAAGGTAGTAGCCCTAACATTTGATGACGGTCCCCATTATAAAACCACACCCAAAATTCTTGATGTATTAAAAGAAAAGCAGGTACGGGCAACTTTCTTTATATTAGGTGTAAATGCTAAGAATTCCCCCCAAATTTTGGCACGGGAATTAGCTGACGGCCACGAGCTTGGTAATCATGGCTACAGTCATAAACATTTAACTGAGATGACCAAAGAAAATGTTGAACAGGAAATGAGCCGGACCGAAGAGATAATTATGGCATTGGCCCCTAAGCCAGTGATTTTTCGTCCTCCAGGAGGATTTTTTGATAAAAAAGTATTAGAAACGGCAGAAGAAAAAGGATATACTACTGTTCTTTGGACAATTGATCCTCATGATTGGGCACGCCCGCCCATGCAAAAAGTTGTCAATGAAGTATTGGACAATATCAAACCCGGAAGTATTATTCTTATGCATGACGGTCAGTATCCGTTACCTACCCCGGAAGCAATCGTATATGTAATAGATAATTTAAGACAGCAGGGTTATGAATTTGTCACTGTGAGTGAGCTGTTACAGTACTCTGAATTTGAAAAAGTCAGGCACTCATACAATATTTATAATTGGTAGACGGTATTGCGAGCATCAGCCCGCTTGTCCACCCCGGCGCCGGCCGGAATCCTCCGGCTCAGACTTTCGTTGCTTGAGTACGTTGATACATACCTTTGCTAAAAATTCCGCCTCATGCGGGGGAATTTGCCCCGGCGAATAGATTACACCGGGGGTTGCTTTCCTCTCCCAGCCCAGGAATATTCCTTTGGCATATTCCCGCGGCTTGCGTTGTTTTAATACCTTCGGCCGATAATCTTTCGGCAACAATATCACCCCCTAGTAAAATTTATGCTGTTACCGTTTGTCTTCTTTCTGAGAACAGCCCATACTTTAACAACACTGACCAGGAGGCAGTTATGAACGCCATCTACGCCCGTGTTTCGACTGATGAGCAAGCCAGGTCCGGCTATTCCCTCAGCGACCAGGTCAGCCAGTGTCGCCTGAAACTTCAAAGCTTGGGCCTTACCAACATCCAGGAATATATCGACAATGGGTACAGCGGCGAATTCCTGGACCGGCCCGCACTCAAGCGCCTACGGGAAGACCTAATGCAAGGTCTCATTAAAACTATCGCCGTTTATGACCCGGACCGTCTTAGCCGTAATCTTACTAACCAGTTACTTATCGCCGACGAAATTGAGAAGGCGGGAGCACAGGTGCTGTTTGTCACCGGCGATTATGACTGCTCGCCCGAAGGCCGGCTATTTTTTAGTATCCGCGGCGCTATCAGCGCATTTGAAAAAGCCAAGATCCGAGAACGGACGCTGCGCGGTAAACGAACCAAAGCCAGACAAGGCAAAATTCCTATTAATAATAAGCCGTATGGTTTTGGCTGGGACGCCGAAAAATCTATTTATACCATTAATGAGCATGAGGCCGCTGTTGTAAGATTAATATATGACATGTGTCTTATCAATCATTGGGGCAGTCCCCAGATAGCCTCCAAGTTAGCCGCAAAAGGCATTGTAAACCGCAATGGCAAACCTTTCAATCCCATGGCTGTCTATCGTATCCTGACCAAGGAATTATACTGTGGCACAGCTTATTCGGGACAGATCAGCACAACTAAGACCGGGCAATACTGCCGGAAAACCGTTAAGCGCCCTAAGGCTGACTGGATACCTATTCCGGTTCCGGCCATTATTTCCCGCGAAACCTGGGAAAAAGCCCAGCAAATAGTGAAGCATAATGCTGAGTTATCAAGGCGAAATACCAGGCGGGATTATCTCCTTCAGGGTATCATTCGTTGCGGCGTCTGCGGCATGGGGTTAGTGGTCAGCCATATGAGTGATGCCGGGCAAATCCGCTGCTATTACCGTTGTGTTACCAAAAGCAGCCCGCAATACCGCTCTAAATCCGAACGCTGCCCCAATCGGTATATCCCGGTTGACACGCTGGAAAAAGCAGTCTGGCAAGCGGTTCTGGATATAGTAAAGGATGAGACCGTACTGCGCGACTATTTGCTTACCGATACTATACCCGACCACTCCCGCAAAATTGCCGAACTCACTCTCCGCCAGGAAAATGCCAAAAAAAGACAAGCCAATATTGTAAAATGGTATCAAGCCAACCTGCTTGACCCCCTTACGGCTGAGGCCGAACTTGCAACCGTCGCCAAAGAAGTAACTGCCCTTTCCGAGCAACTGGCCGGCTTGCAAAAAGTTCAGGACAAAATAAAAAAACGGCCAGCCATCTCACCGGCGTCCGTGCTGAATGAAACTACTACCGAAGAAAAACGGAGAATTCTGTTGCACTACGGATTAGAGGTTCACGTTAAACGCCTCGGAAAAGATTTCGAATTTTGGTTTCGCCATTAGCCACCCATAGACAGGGGTAGCTTTTTCGCATTTGCTTAACAGTCTTGTTGATAGGAGTAAAAGCCACTTTTTCAGCAATAAAGACCGGGTCATAGGCATGAATGAAAATGCGGTTGGGCGAGCTGGCGAAATTGGCCCCAGATGACAGGATGGCTTCGAAATGAGACTGACACGCCCCGGCAAATATGACTAAATCATCCCGGGACGGCTCAAATATCCGGGCCTTTTTCACAGCTGCAACAAAATGCTTGGAGTTGCGATAATTATTGATATCACTCAAATCTTTTTTACCGAGACCGGTCAAGGCATCATGACCGGTGAGAATAAGTATGTCAGGCCTAAATTCCGCTAATAAGTCCATAACAACATCAGCCTGCTTAGCTTCTTCTGCCCATCGTCCCTCTGCGTCAATATTAAGATGGTCATATGTTTTTAAGCACATTTTAAGATATTCCTCATCTCCGTCAAGGTGCAGCACCCTGCCGGGTAAATCAAAAAAAGTAAATTTTTTGGTGGCCTCAGAGCGTCTGAGCTCAACTTGCTCACGTTCCCGGCTGCGGCGTACCATGACCCGCCTGAGTATATCATTACACATAGTTTCCATGCGCACAATCTCATTACGAAGATGTTCGGCATCAATTCGCTGTAAATCATCTATCGGTGAGTCAGCCATGAGTCTGAGGTGCAAGCCCTTAAGCACACAGTGGATTTGCTGTGAATCATCAACAAAGATATCAGCAACTTTAAAAACAATATCGCCGCCGTGAGATTTCCTTATGACCAGGTCGCCTACTTCAATGTCCACCTGCAACTACCTCCTTACCTGGGACCTATAACTATTACATACTATGAGCCGTTTAGTTAATGTGCCACAAAAATATCCCGCTGCACCCGGTGACAAATAGCCTATCCTCCCAATATACTATAGTGAGCCCCCATAAGGCCGCTTTATCAACATGGCACTGTATACGCATCCTTACGCCGAGGTGATAGACGTGATTTGCGTGGTCGTTCCGGCCAAAAATGAGGGAGGTCGCATTACTACAGTATTGCAAAATCTGGGGACTTTGCCTATTGATCACATTATTCTGGTGGCCAACGGCTCCAAAGACAGCACTATGCACGAAGCCTTAGCAATGCGTCTCCCCAAGCTGCAAGTTATCTACTTTCACGAATGTCTGGGTATTGATATTCCCCGCGCCATCGGTGCTAAAGTGGCTCTGGCTCTGGGCAGCGATGTTGTCGCCTTTGTCGACGGCGACATGGTAGGCACGTTTAATGAAAACTTGATGGAACTGGTGGACGGTGTATTGTTAAAACACCTGGATATGGCTCTTACCAACTGTTACCCTTCCCCCCCTCGCCATATAGAACGGTATAACCCTACTTTTCAGTGGCGCTTCAACCTCAATAAAGAACTGGGACTCGATAAAAAAATCAGCCTGGCCAGCCCGGCCCACGGCCCTCACGCAGTATCCCGCCGCCTTCTGGAAACAATTTCCTTGCGCGAACTGGCCATCCCACCGGTCACGATGGCGCTCGCGCGCATGAACAAACTTAAGGTTGATGTGGCTACTACTATTCCCCATTACCGTCTGGGTTCATCGGTGAAAAATCAAATTCATACCAATAAAATAATCGATACCATTGTCGGCGACTGCCTTGAAGCCATTGCCGTCTTCCATAACCAAAGTCGCAACCGTCAATGGCAGAACAAGACTTACTTAGGTTATCACATTGATCGGCGTTTTGATTTATTGGACCTGTTTTTAAACGGAAAGCCCTGCTCAAAATGAGCAGGGCTTTCCGTTTATATATGTTTTACCCAGGCATTGGCTATAGACGCAAACTCAGCAAGCGATAGTTGCTCGCCGCGCCGCCCGCCGTCAATTCCGGCAGCAGCCAGCACCTTATCTACTGCTTCTTTATCCAGACCGCCGGCTTTAAGAGCATTTGCCAACGTTTTGCGGCGCTGGGCAAAAGCCGCTTTGACCACGCGGAAAAACATTTTTTCACTGTCGACCTTAACCGGCGGTTCAGGACGAACCGTGCAGCGGATAACAGCCGATTCCACCGCCGGAGAAGGTATAAACGCTTTTGGCGGCACAATAAACATAATTTCCGGTTCAGTATAATACTGAACCGCTACTGACAGCGCCCCGTAGTCTTTACCACCCGGCCTGGCCACCATGCGCTCAGCCACCTCTTTTTGCACCATAGTCACCAGAACTTCTACCGGTAATTTTTCCTCCAAAAGTTTCATAATAATGGGTGTCGTAATATAATATGGCAGATTGGCGACAACCTTGTATTTTTTCCTGCTTATTTCCCGGGAAATGTCGATTTTCAATATATCGCCATGCACGATTTTGACATTATTATACCCTTCCAGCGTTCTATTCAGTACATCCAACAAGCGACGGTCAAGCTCAACTGCCGTAACCTCAGCCCCGGTTTCGGCCAACCCCTGGGTCAGGGTACCGATTCCCGGCCCTATTTCCAGCACGGCATCGCCGGCGGCAACCTGGGCCGCCGCTACGATACCGTCAACAACATGGCCATCAATGAGAAAATTCTGCCCCAATTTTTTGCTCATATGAATGCCAAAAGTTTTTAAAATATGCAGGGTTACGTCTTTTTGCGCAATACACGGCTTAATTCCCATATTACGGTTCCTCCATTGCGTCGCTTTGACTGGTTGCAGTATCCAGCTCCTTTAGCGCTTCATCAAATTCGGCACGGGTAACGCCATAATTGTTTAACCTGTATAAAAAGCTTTTCGCATTGGCGTAGCCTATGCCCAGGCGTTGACCAACTCTTGCCCGTCGTAGGGCAGCATCTGCCACACCGCTTAACCCGGCCGCCATAATATCGTGCCAGGTAAATTGGTTTGATGATTGCCACTCATGCATACGCACTTTGCTCAAAGCTTCCCGGATTGCCGCAGGTGAAGCCTGCTCAATCCCGATATCATCGTTGGCTGTAGCCTGTTCCCGTGGTACAAAGGCATGCTTGGCTTCTGGAAAACGCTGGGTAAGATACTTGCGAATACGTTCACCGGCGCTGTCAGGGTCGGTCAAAATTATGATACCCCTTTTCTTATAAGCTTGCTCAATCCGGCTTAGACAACGCGGCAATAAGTTAAACCCCTCGGTGGCAATGCACTCGGCCTCTACCGCCCGCCTGACAGCGGCAATATCTTGTTTGCCTTCAACCACAATGACTTCTTTAATCATTTTACAACTCCATTTTCAAAACATAACACAGTATGAATATATTACCACATTTGCCAACTTTTTATCTAGCCTTTTAAAATGGCAAAACCGCCTACCAGGCGGTTTTACATCCAAATTATAAATTAAGCAACCTCCAATTGCCGGCACCGTCTAAAGTTAACTTCTTTTGGTGGTAGCTGTTTAGGGTATTACGATGGCCGACACTGACCATGGCAGTTCCTGGCAACTGTTCGCGCAGTAAAGCATAGAGCACACGTTCAGTAGGTTCATCAAGCGCCGACGTAGCTTCATCCATAAACAACCACTCGGGTTTGTGGATAAGCGCCCGGACAAAGGCAATCCGCTGTTGCTCCCCTAATGACAATACATGCGACCAGTCCTCTATCCTGTCAAGATGGTTTTTCAGCCAGTCAAGCTTACACAATGACATGGCTTGGGTAATTTCTTCGTCAGATACCTGCCGTTTGGGGCCGGGATAGAGCAGAGTATCACGCAAAGTGCCTAACGGGAGATAGGATTTTTGCGGTAAAAACAAAAAATTCCCGTTCTCAGGAAGCGTGATACAGCCCTGGGCATACGGCCATAATCCGGATAATGTCCTTAGCAGAGTACTTTTGCCGCTGCCTGAGGGTCCTGCCACCAAGAGCGATTCACCCGCAGTTAACGACAAATTAAGTTCAGTCAGTATTCTCCGCCCATCAGGCAAATTAATGTTTAACCCGGTCACTGCCAATACGGGAACAGATGCCGTTTGCATAACAGCGCTGGGTTGAGGAGGCTCGCTTACTTTATGCATATTGCCGATAAACCCGGTAAGCCGGTCAACAACCGACTTCCATTCAGCCAGCAACGGGTAGCTATCAACAAAAAAAGATAAAGCGTCCTGTACTTTACCAAAAGCTGAAGCTGTTTGGAGCAAGCCGCCGAGCTGGATTTCCTTGGCGAAATAACGGGGAGCGGCCACTAAAATAGGAAAGATTATTGCTATTTGGCCATAGCCAGAAGTAAACCAGGTCAATTGCTTCTGACGCTGCATAATTTTCCAAAAATTATCAAGAACATGGCCAAATCGAATCATAAACGACTGGCCTTCACGGGCTTCACCCCCATAAAAAGCAATACTTTCGCAGTTTTCACGGAGTCTCACCAAACTAAACCGGAAATCTGCTTCATAGCGTTGTTGGTTAAAATTAAGTTTAACCAACGGCTTGCCAATTTTATGGGTCAGCCAGGTGCCTATGATAGCATATAAGACAGCTACCCACACCATATAACCGTAAATAGTCAGTTGCTGCCCACCAAAGGGAAGGGTAAGCGCACCTGATAACTGCCAGAGAATAGCGATAAATGATCCCAGGGTAACCACCGATTTTAATAAACCTAATGCCAGTCTCAGCGTATAATTGGTAAACAGACGTAAATCCTCGCTTATGCGTTGGTCCGGGTTATCGGTGTTATTGTCAATAAGCTGCAACCGGTAATAGGTCTGATTTTTGAGCCAACTGCTCAAATAGTTTTGCGTCATCCAGCGCCGCCATTTAATCTCAAGCATTTGCTGGAGATAGAGCTCATACACAGCCACTATGATAAAAATTCCGGCTAACAGGCTGAATTCACCCAATGCGCTGAAAAATTCGTCTTTGTCAAAGTTTTGCAGGGCATTGTAAAACCGATTGTACCATTGATTGATTAGAACCAATATATACACATGGCCTAGATTAAGAGTTACAATTACCGCGAGCAGTCCCCAGGCCCGCCACTTTTCTTCTGAACACCAGTACTCACGGATAATTTCCCAGGTATGTTTAAGAAAGTTACGGTTCAAGCCAGACAAGTACACCAGTCCCTTCAGCAATCAAGTTATACCTCATGCATATTTCGCTGCTCGCTCGGGTTATTCCTTCTCACCACCGGAAACTATATCACATCCGCATGCTTTACTAACTACCATGATTTCGCTGGCATAAAAACGGTGAAAATAAAAAGAGCAGGGCTTATGCCCTACTCTTTTTATTCAGCTAAAATATAAACTTTTACTGTCCGGCGGCCAAACCGCCAAGCTTCACTGGGATCGTCCATGCATAAATCAATCTTGTTGCCAACAATTGAGCCACCGGTATCAGCAGCCAGCCCCATACCATAGCCGGAAATATATACCCGCGTACCCAGGGGTATCACATTAGGGTCAACGGCAACAATCCCCCGCCGGGCGGCAATTCCGGTAGCTGTCAGCCCGCGGCCTGAGCCGTCTGCCGGCAAATAAGCGGAAGCCTCCATCCAGCGGATATCGCGGAACCGTACGGCTCCCCGCGAAGTATCTACGGTATCCCGGGTCCCCACCCGGATAATTCTGGGCTTGGAGCTTACTACTACAGTTTCTGAAAGTACATCGGCAGATACCTTAACGCCATCTTCAAACCGCACGCGTACTGTAGCTTTTTTAAGGCCATTTTCCCCATCTTGCACGGTTTCCTCCGTGCCTTTTTCCATAGTGGCATCAGGTTGACGGATAACTTGGTACAGATCAGGAATTTCCTGTTCTTCAATTTTTTCACTCAAAGTAACAGCCCTGATGTTCATCCCGGCAACCGGCCTGGTTTCATCCCCTGGCACCAGCTTTACCTTGTCCCCGGGAATTCCCAACTGGGTCGCGACTTCGCGAACCGTAGGCTTACCGGTAATAATGCTGGTGGTTTTACCCTGATACGTTACCGTCACCGGTACAGCCCTGAACACTTCAATTACAGTTCCGTTATTTACACTGGCTGTAGACAACCTGATTTCATCTTCGGGGTTAAGTGCAATTCCAACTTGCTTTAATATTTTGTACGGAGTTTTATACAGTGTATTTACAGTATAGTTTTGCCCATCGGCAACGATGTGGACCTTCTTGTACGCCCAAACAAATCCGGTTGCCAGTAGTGATGCCAGGAGCAGCGCGACAATAAGCACTGCTTTATTGCGCCCGTACTTTGCCAGTACGGACTTTTCATCACTCATGAAACCCCCCCTTTCTGTGAATTTTGCAATTATACCATAAGATGGTTAAATAGTCAAGGAATGCTAATAAATTTATCCATAATTATCCAGATTACATTAGAAGCATTGCCATTATATGTAAAAAATATACTAAAAAAAGAACTTGGCAAACAGTTAACATTAATTTAACATATTCGTCAAGTTACCATTTTATTCCTGCCGACATGAAATTTTGCTGTGGTTCCGCCACAATTAGGTTATAGGACAATACCAAACAGCTCTTTAGTATTAGCAGTTGCCGCTTCGGCCAGCGCCGCAAATTCCAAACCCCGGACACGGGCCACTTCCTCAGCCGTGTACTTGACATGAGCCGGCTCATTGCGGCGGCCCCGGTACGGCTGGGGTGTAAGATACGGGCAGTCGGTCTCGACTAACAAACGTTCCAGCGGCACGCTTGCCGCAACTTCTTTAAGTTTGCCGTCTTTGGCATAAGTCACCGGTCCGGCAAAAGAAACGTAAAAGCCCAGCTTAATTACTTCCTTGGCCATCTCCACGCTGCCCGAAAAACAATGGAATACACCGGTCAGGCCTTTAGCTTCCTTTTTAACAATAGCCAGCACATCGCCATGCGCGTCCCGGTCATGGATAATAATCGGTTTATTAAGTTGACGCGCTACGTCAATTTGACGGATAAATACCTGCCGCTGAATTTCGCGGGGTGATAAATCATAGTAATAATCAAGGCCAATTTCGCCTATAGCGACAACTTTGGCCTGCGAATGCCAGGCAGCCAACTGATCGTAGTCACCATCTGCGGCGTCTTTAGCATCATGCGGGTGGATGCCGACCGCCGCAAACACCATGTCGTGACGCTGAGCAAGCGCCACTGACCGCGCCGACGATTCCATACAGGCACCGGCATTTAATATGCCTATAAGCCCGGCCTCAGCCGCACGTTTGATTACATCTTCCCGGTCGGCATCAAAACGCTTGTCATCAATATGGGCATGTGAATCAAACAACATTTTTACTTCACCTTGCTGCCAGGCGGCATATCAGCAGTAACAAGCTGCAGCTTATCGTCACAGGATGCAGCCAGTACCATGCCCCGCGACTCAATGCCCCGGATTTTTGCCGGTTTCAAATTAACTACCATGACCACATTTTGCCCAACTAACTGTTCAGGTTCATAATGCTTGGCAATGCCGGAAATGATGGTACGCTGCTCGGTGCCCAAATCAACAGTCAAGAGCAACAGCTTATCGGCTTTCTTAACCTTCTCGGCCGCCAGGACTTTAGCTACTCTGAGGTCAAGTTTGGCAAATTCATCAATGGTGATTTCCGGCAAGCAAGACGGTTGGTCAGTTGTCTCAGCTTTAGGCGCTGCGGTTGCTACGGTTTGGACCGGTTTTGTTTCAGCCTCTGCCGCCGGTTTGTCTTCAATGCGGGGAAACAGTGGCTCCGGTTGGGCGACAATAGTGCCTGCCGGCAGGCGTCCCCAAGCCTGGGCTTCGCCTAATGTTACACTGGCAAAATCTGTCTTAATGCCAAGCTGCGCCCAAATTTTCGGGGCAGTTACCGGCATAAACGGTGAAATTAAGATGGCGGCAATTCTGAGCACCTCGGCCAGGTTGTAAAGTACCGTGTTGAGCCGGTCTTTCTTGGCCGGGTCTTTAGCCAGCGCCCATGGTGCGGTCTCATCAATATATTTGTTGGTGCGGCCGATAAGGGCCCATACTTCCTTAAGCGCAGTATTGATATCCTGATGTTCCATGTGTTTCTCGTATTGCGCAACAGTGGTCCGGGCCAAGTCGTGCAATTCCTGGTCGATAGCCTCGGTTTCTCCGGGCGCCTCAATTACGCCGCCGTTAAACCGGCCAATCATGTTAAGACTGCGGTGCAGCAAGTTGCCAAGGTCGTTGGCCAAATCGGCATTAATGCGGCTGATAAGCGCGTCCCGCGAAAAATTACCATCAAGCCCAAGGGCAATTTCTCTGAGCAGGAAGTACCGGATGGCGTCAGACCCGAACTCGTCGATAAGAGCAATAGGGTCAATAACATTGCCCTTAGACTTGCTCATTTTATCGCCTTCAACCACCAGCCAGCCATGACCATAGACCATCTTGGGCAGTTCAACACCTAAAGCCATAAGAATAATCGGCCAGATGATACTATGGAACCTGACAATTTCTTTACCGACCAAATGTATATCTGCCGGCCAGTACTTGGAAAACTTCTCGCGGTCGTTTAAGTAACCGGCAGCCGTTATATAATTGGTCAGAGCGTCGAACCATACATATACCACATGTTTGGTATCAAACGGTACCGGGATGCCCCAGTCAAAAGTAGTCCGCGATACGCACAGGTCTTCCAGACCGCCTTTGATAAAATTAATCATTTCGTTGCGGCGGGATGTCGGCTGGATAAATTCAGGATTTTCCTCAATGTATTTTAACAGTCTGTCCTGGTATTTGGACATACGGAAAAAATAGCTTTCTTCTTTAACAATCTCAACCGGCCGGCCGCAATCCGGACATTTGCCGTCATTTAACTGGCGTTCCAGCCAGAAGGTTTCACACGGTGTGCAATACCAGCCTTCATACTCGGCTTTATAGATGTCTCCCTGGTCGAATATTTTTTGAAATACCGCTTGCACAAGTTCATGGTGACGGCGTTCAGTGGTGCGGATAAAATCATCATTGGAAATATTAAGTTTTTCCCACAAATGCTTGAACGACGCCACAATTTTATCCACATAAGCCTGCGGCGTGGTATTATTCTCTTCAGCTTTGCGCTGAATTTTCTGGCCGTGTTCGTCTGAGCCGGTCAAGAAAAACACATCAAACCCGGCCAGCCGCTTGTAACGGGCTATAGCATCAGCAATAGTGGTGCAGTAGGCATGCCCGATATGAAGCCGGTCGCTGGGATAATAAATAGGCGTAGTAATGTAAAAGGTTTTTTTCGGCATGATGTCCTCCTTCATCTTGACGTACGTTACTTATTTTACCAATTATAGACATTGTCGGCATGATTGTCAATAGTTGTCTTTTTCGACAGAAAGTAGTATCATATGACAATGTGCGGCACATTTATGCACTGCAAAATGGCGTAATCCGAAAATATTTTGCCATTTGGAAATTTTTAGATTGACAAGCTTTGTAATATTTGGTATTATTTAGTTGAGCAGGTTTTGTCGAATCTTGTTGATTGATTGATTATTTAATTTTATTGAAGAAGAGTGAAAGGGGAAAAAGAAAATGAAATCAACCGGTATTGTACGCAAAGTTGACGAACTAGGCAGAGTGGTAATTCCTATCGAATTGCGCCGCACTCTTGACATTGAGGAAAAGGATGCTCTTGAAATTTATGTAGACAGCGACCGTATCATTCTCCGGAAATATGAGCCAGCTTGTGTATTCTGTGGTAACGCTGCCGATGTCACCAACTTCAAAGGCAAAAATGTCTGCAAAGAGTGTCTGGAATCTATGAGTCAAAAGGCTGTGTAAACTATTCAGGCATATTGAGTACAGCCTGATAAACCAGACGTTTCGGTAAACCTCTATGGGACGCCACCTCACGGATGGCGTCTTTTTTATTAATTCCCCGGCTCATAAGCTGACTGACAGCCTGTACCACATCCAGCCCGGCCAATGCGTCCGGAACCTCCCTCAGTTCTTCGCCCTCCGGATTGCCGGCCACTACCAGGGTGAATTCTCCGCGAGTCTGGTTTGCGGCAAAGTGTTGAATGATACTTGCCAGACTGCCCCGGATAAACTCTTCGAACTTCTTAGTAAGCTCCCGGGCGGCTACAGCTTGACGGTCACCAAATACCGCATAAAGTTCATCCAGTGTGGCGCGCAGCCGGTGCGGCGCTTCATAGAACACCATGGTATACGGATGTCTGGTTAGCTTAGCCAACAACTCCCGGCGGTGTTTATTGGTCTTAGGCAAGAAACCGACAAAGGTAAACATGGTAGTATCAAGTCCTGATGCTACCAGCGCAGTTAACGCGGCGTTAGGACCGGGCAGCGGCACCACCGGCACGCCGTTTTCTACCGCCAAACGCACCAAATCAACACCTGGGTCAGATATGCCCGGCATCCCGGCGTCACTTACCAACGCGATGGTTTCACCTTTTAGCAGTCGTTCAATAATCTCCGGCCCGCGTTCGGCCTTATTGTGTTCATGATAGCTTATGAGCGGCAAGTGAATATCAAAATGATTTAACAGCTTTAGAGTATGTCTGGTATCCTCGGCGGCAATAGCCGCCGCTTCTTTTAGCACCCGTACAGCCCGGAAAGTCATATCTTCCAGATTGCCGAGCGGCGTGGGGCACAGATAAAGTGTACCTGGCTTAGTCAAACAAATCACCTGCCCTGCCTGTAGAGCTTCCTAATATCTTCACTGTAGCTCCCTTCAGTATTATATACAATTAAAGGCGGCAATACATCAAGCCCCGGCCTGGCGCCGCGGATTCCTTCAATAAGCAGCATATTAGGCTTCTTACCCGGCGCCGGATACACGAGCTGCAGCCGTTTAGGTTCAATGCCGGCCGCACACAAGGCTTGCGTAATTTCAGCCAGCCGCTCAGGCAAATGCACCATGGCAAACCTGCCGCGGTATTTAACAAGATACTTTGCGGCCGCTACAACGTCAGTCAAATTGGCCGTTACTTCATGCCGCGCCATGGCTACCCGGTCATTGGGACTGATATAGCCACCGCCTACCGGACGATAAGGCGGATTGGAAACCACCAATTCCCAGCAGCCGCCAGGCAAAAATTCTTTAATCCGGCGCATATCACCATTGATAATGCTAAGCCGCTCAGCCAGACCGTTAAGACAGGCACTCCGTCTAGCCATATCAGCCATAGACGGGCTTATCTCAACTCCGGTAACGGTGGCTGCCCCCCGCGCCAAGAGGAGTAATCCGATAACACCTGTTCCGGCGCCTAGGTCGACGGCGGCACCGCCTGGCCGTATACCGGCAAAATGCGCCAAGAGAACAGCATCCAGAGAAAAGCAAAATTCGTCCGGATGCTGAATAAGCTTTAGGTTATTAATAACAAGATCATCAATCCGTTCACCGGATTTTAACTCAACTTCCGGCACGTCCATTATTCTTTTTCCACTAATTCGTCCCAAGGAATAACCAGCATCTTGCCTTCAGCCAGACTGACCGTGGCTGTCCGTTTTTGCTGATTCACTGACATTACCCGTCCTTCCCCCTCAACAGTAACTACTTCCCTGCCCACTGTTGGCGGGGGGACCTTTTTGGCACAGCAGCCGCCATAGCAGTCACTTTCATATTTCAGGCAGCACATCAACCGCCCGCAGATACCGGAAATTTTAGTCGGGTTAAGTGACAGGTTCTGGTCCTTAGCCATCCGGATGGACACCGGTTCAAAATCGCCGAGAAAGGTCGCGCAGCAAAGCGACCGGCCGCAACAGCCAATACCGTTCATGAGCTTAGCCTCATCCCGCACGCCGATTTGCCGAAGCTCAATGCGGGTACGAAACACACTGGCCAGATCTTTAACCAACTCGCGAAAATCGATACGCCCTTCGGCGGTAAAGTAAAATATGATTTTGTTCACATCAAATGTGTATTCAACATCAACAAGATTCATGGGCAAACCATGAGCCTGTATTTTTTGTTCACAAATTTTAAAAGCTTCTTTTTCTTTCTTCCGGTTGTCTTTGACCTTTTCCTCATCTTCAGGCGTTGCTTTTCTAAGTACCGGCTTTAACGGAGCGACAATTTGGCTGTCTTCCACCTGGCGCGGCCCGATAACAACATCGCCAAACTCCAATCCCCTGGCAGTCTCAACAATGGCGCACTCGCCTGCAGCAATATCAATGTCACCCGGATCAAAATAGTATATCTTTCCGGCTTTTTTAAACCGGATACCAACCACTGTCAGCATGCTTAATCTCCTTTTCCCGCCAAATCCTTTAAATGTATTAGTAAAGCTTCAAGCGCCAAACGGGAGTTAGCGTTGCCGCTGATAGCGCGGATTGTGTCTTTAACTGCTCCAAGCGCCGCCAGGCTTTGTCCTTCGGGCCACTTTGCCGTATGCGCTACCAGTTTAGGCGCAAGATCAATATTATATAATAATTGTTCATTATGTTTACCGGCTAGTAATACCATATCCCGAAACAAATACAGGAGAAAACCAAGTACGGTTAAAATTTCTTTGGTTTCAAGACCATCCAGTTGGGACGCCATGTTCCAGATATTTACGGTATCTTGTCCACTAAGACCTTCAATCATACCTGCCGCCATATCCCTGGCAGCCAAGCCATCCGGCGCCAAAAGTCCTAAGGCTTTTCCCATCCGGCCGCCGCTTAATTTGGCGGCAACAACGGCCGATTCAGCCGCATACCCTTTGCTGACAAGCGCCTCGGCCAGGATTGTGGGTGGTAGCGGCTGGAACTGAATTTTCCGGCAACGGGATAAGATTGTCGGCAACAGCGGCTGAGCAGTTCCCGCAACCAAAATAAACACAAAGCCGGGCGGCGGCTCCTCCAAAAGCTTAAGTAAGCTGTTGGCCGCCTGAACGGTCATAAATTCGGCGTCCTCAATAATGCATACCCGCCCGGAGCTTACCGACGGCGCCAAGGCAGCAAACTGTTTAAGAGCACGAATTTGATCAATTTTAATGCTTGCACCGTCAGGACATACCAGCGTAAAATCAGGATGGGCGCCGTGGCTATACATTAAACATGCCTGGCAATGCCCACACGGTTTAGCACTACTGTTACCGCATAATAATCCGGCGGCTAACAGACGGGCGACCAAACTTTTGCCAATACCGGCCGCGCCAATGAATAATAAGGCGTGCGGAACCTTGCCGGAAGCCAGCATAGCCTGTAGTATTTTTACGACATCCTTATGACCAATTAACTCATCCCAATTCATTTACGTATACAAATCGACCAGCATGCCGCGCACTGCATCATGTTTAGACATGATTGACAGTTGGCGCTGCTGACCGCTCCTAATGTCTTCGGCCATCTCGGCCAGTTTTTCATCTATTTGCCGAATGGTTGTAAACATTTTCTGCCGGCCGTGGCGGTCCCAACCGGCCCGTGACTCTAGAGTATACATGCGGGATACCGCTTCACCAATAAACTTCCGGACAAGCTCTCGGTACGACTTGAGTTCACTATAGGTCGGCATGTGGGACAAACGGCGGCCACTTTCATCAATTTCAGTCAAAAGTGCTTGCAGTCGTTCGGTTGACTGCTTTTCTTGTGTTTTCAATAAGTCGGAGGAAAAATAGTCGCCTGTCTTCTCGGCCTTGCCGCCTTGCTCGCGGTCTGTCATTACCGGCTGATTTTTAATACCGAGCTTATTTATTTTCATGCTCATTAAACATAATCCTCCTGCCTAGAAAGGCTCTGGCAGCAACATTCTTATCCCTTAAATTATAATTGGTTTTAATGAAATAATCAAATATTGGGCAGCTTAACACCACAAAGAAGGCAGGGCCTGTATTATGCCCTGCCAATCACTTTGCTAACAACGGAAAATATTTCATTATGAATTTCTTCAATACTTTTTATCCCTCCATCAGAAATGCAATCGATCTTATACCAGCCATATCTGGCGGCCACGTCGCAAGCGTTGGCATAACAATGCGCCAAATATGCGCTGTTTTGCTCGTGGATATCCTTGACACCGCCAGCTTTATTTTCCCGGCCGCGCATAAGTTCCTGACAGGCCTCTGGCGGCATGGCCAGAAAAATGACTTTGTCCGGAACCGGCAAGCCGCATTTGTTAAATTCAAAATCCCACAGCCAGTCAAGATAGTCGGTTTTGTCAGGCTCAACAGTAATTTTGGCCGCCTGGTGAATCATATTGGAGGTAGTATAGCGGTCGGCAATAACTATGCCGCCGTTTAAATAAAACTCCTCCCACTCTTTTTTGTAGGAAGCAATGCGGTCAACAGCGTAAAATGCCGACGCCGCATAAGCGTTAACATCCTCAGGCCGGCTGCCGAACTCGCCGTTTAGATACATTCTGACCAAGGCTGACGACTGGCTTTGATAGTTGGGATAATCCACTTTGCGCACCTTTAGACCGTCAGCCATGAGCCTGAGCGCTAATTTGTCCGACTGGGTAGCTTTGCCACAACCGTCGGTGCCTTCAATAACTATTAACTTCCCCGGCATGATTCCTCCGTCAATCTACTACCTTGATTGTTTTGAGAAGATAATCTTCAGGACCCGAGATGTGCAATCCGGCACCCTGCAGAACGTGACAATAGTCAATAATCTCCTGGCTAATCCGCTCGCCAGGGCACAATAGCGGTATGCCGGGCGGATAAAAGGTGACAATTTCGGCACAAATCATGCCGGCCGCATCTTGGAACGGCACCATGCAGGTATTGCCGAACAGCGCATCACGGGGCGAAATTACTTGTTCGGGCGGATCAGGATATTTTCCGGCTGAATATACCGCGTTAATGGCCGAAAAATCACGCGTGCCATGAGTAGTAGCAGCCATGTCTCGTAACGCCGCCACCAGTGCCTGCACTTCACGTTCACTGTCACCTAAGGTTATAAGGAATAAAATGTTATATACATCAGAGAGTTCAACCTGAATTTTATATTTGTGGCGTAAAATACGCTCGGCCTCAGCGCCTTTTAGTCCCAGCCCCTTGACAGTAACTGTCACTTTGGTGGGGTCAATACTGTAGACCCCCGGGTTACCTAACTTTTCATCACCAAAGCAATAAAGTCCGGGAATTTTATTGATCTCCTGCCGTGTCCAATTGGCCAGGTCAACTGCCCGTTCAATAAGCTGGCGTCCTTGGGTTGCCATCTGCATTCTGGCAACATCCAGAGAAGCCATCATAATATAGTTAGGGCTGGTTGACTGCACCAGTTGCAGCATGGCTTTAAGGCGTGGCACCCGGATAAGTCCCTGGCGGCAGTGCACCAACGAGCACTGCGTCAACGCCCCGATAATTTTGTGAGTGCTTTGGGCGACAATATCGGCGCCTGCGTCCAAAGCCTGTATAGGCAGCCGGTGAGAAAACTTAAGGTGTGGGCCGTGGGCCTCGTCGACCACGACGGGAATGCCATAACCATGCACAATATCAACAATTTTTTTCAAGTCAGTAGCCACACCGTAATAGGTAGGGTTAATAATAAGCACACCTTTAGCGTCAGGATGCTGCTGCAGCATCCGCGCAACAGTCTCAGAGGTAACACCCATAGCCAGACCCAGTTCGTGGTCGACTTCCGGCTGCATAAATACCGGAATGGCCCCACTTAAAATAATGCCCCCGATAATCGACCGGTGGGCATTACGCGGCACAATAATTTTGTCGCCAGGCCCGGCAATAGTAAGGATCATAGCGTAAATACCGCCAGTTGTGCCATTGACGACAAAATAGCTGTAATCAGCACCGTATAAATCAGCCGCCAAATCCTGGGCAGCCTTTATCGGCCCATGCGGTTCATGTAAATCATCCAATTCAGCCATCAGCGCCAAGTCAAGCGCCAGTGTTTCCTGAGGCATCAAACTACCCAAGGCCGGATGCATTCCTTTGCCCATTTTGTGTCCTGGTGTATGAAAAGGAATTACTCCATCATTTACATAATTTTTCATGGCTGCCAGTAACGGCACTTCGGTTTGGTTAAGCACTCCACCACCGCCTTTTGCATTCATTCCAATATTATACCCTTCCGGGCTGTAAATATTTTAACACACACCCCCATATGGTACAAGCTTCCAACAAGGAAAAAGACCGGCGCTAGTCAATGAGCGCCAGCCTATCACCAGGCTTTGTGCAGGTTGCCGCCGCAGTTCCTGCCGGAAGCTCAATTACATATGCACTGCCGGACACAACAGCCACTCTGCCCGGCTTCATCGCGGCAATAACCTTTACCACCTCATGATCTTTATTTACAAACAACACGTCAATACAATACCGCATACCCAAAGTATGCACACCGGAGCATGGCTTAATAATAAGTCCCGCCCCGCTTGGCAGCTTCTTGGTAGTAAGCAGGCCGACCAGGCGGGTAAAAAAGTTGTCGGCAAGATTAATATTGCCACCTAAGGATGTTTGTCTGGTTTGATTAATTACTTCCATCGTTGTTCTATAGTTTCCCAGTACTTTTCGCCGTCACTGATAAGGTTATTAATATGTTCAATCATAGCAGCCCGGGCTCCCTCCCCGTTGCCGCTTTCGATGTTTTCGGCAATTTTCTTATGATCAACATAAACAAGACTACGGACATGAAGCCGGATATATTCAAGTACGGGTGACAATTGGGTATCTTGGCGAATGAGTGATACGGCAGCGGCGAGTACACGATTACGCGCCATTTGGGCAATAAGGTTATGAAACTCAACATCTTCAGCAGCCGCGCCATCGCCTGAATCCAAAACAGAACGCTGCCGGGCCAGTACTGATTTTAGGGCACGAACCTCATCAGGCTTAGAATTTTGGGCAGCAAGATAAGCAAGCTCACTTTCTATTACCCTTCTCGCAATAAGAACTTCCAAAAGCTGCTCCCTTGTGTGACCTTGCACAGCAGCCATCAGTTCTTCGCCCCATTTTAACCGGCGGTTTTTACCATCAAGTTCAGAGAGCCGTTCATTCCCGCTGTCAGATAGTCTCCGGCCGCGGAAACCTGCTTTTTCAGTCAAGCCTGCGAAATCCATGTCCCGTAAAATTCTGCCTACGGTAGCCTCACTGAGGGAATGACCCATAGCTTGCAGTTTGATGCCAATCGAACCGCACCCCATTGGCCGCCCTTCAGCTTCCTTTATTATCATGAGTACGTCATACTCTAATTTTTCCTTGTTACTCAACACCCGTCTTCCTCCTAAAGAAACAATTGACTTCACAAATAGTTCTCGACAACACACGATAAATCCTTTTGGAAATGTTTATTGGAAAAAAGAAGGTGCTTCAGACTTTAGAATCCAAGGATATTAGTCCGCGTGTACGGTAAAATGCAGTCTTAAAATTACATGAGAAGTATAGCTACAAGGGTTTAGCGGCAAACCCTAAAATAACGGGAATAAAATTATTACGAGCCAGCTTGATGGGATTAACACCGGTTATGGCGGCAACCGGAATTAAGCCCTAAGGAATGATCGTTCCACCACCCGTCCATACACCGGCAATCTGGCCTAAAGCGGCCAATGTCGCTTTATCAAGATGCCAGCATCATGGCAATCACGATTACCCAAAAGGCGATATCCGGATTTACCATAAGCCGGGCCCTTCCTGCTCGCTTGGGCAGAGAAAAAATGTTTCAACATCAAGTACGTCCATCACCTGCTTCAAAGCTCTCACACAATATACTTCCAGTCGCAGTACTGCACATCAATAATGAGTAATTAGAAAGTTAATACAGCAATAACATTTATTTTGATAAGCACACGCCTACTCATCTCTGATGACCATATATTGTTAGTTTCTACTTACAAACGCAAATTCCTGCTATATTTTATTAAAAAAAGTAACTTTTTCTATATAGTATCCAATAAAGATTTACAGGCGTGTTGTTAGTATAAGCGTAAGTCAAGCGCCAGCGGTGGAGCGTTACTAACAACACGCCTAGAAAAAAATCTTTATTGGATTTCATATATAATTATCGGATAAAAATAAACCCGAAAACAATGAGGGCTAAAATCCTGTGATGACAATAGCCTTTTTATTATGCGTTTCAAAATGAGATGTCAATCCTGGGGGTTTTTTTAAACAATCGTCTGTTACTATTCAGTGAAATCATTTATAATACCCTTAATGAGTATCAAATTCGGCAAAGTGAGATTTTTCAAACTTTTAGAATTGAATAAACCAGCATAAATTCCAATTATATTTGCAGAGGGAGCGGTAAATTAATGAGTTTTCACCAAAGAATTATAGGTATTTTTCTAATTTTATTCATGACTTTTTCTACCATTGGATGTTCGCCGAAGGCTCTCTTATCACCTAAGCCCTATAAAGAAACACAGTTCCTAATGGATACAGTTATAGAAATTGCAGCCTATGGCTCAAATAGTGAAGCGGCTGTCAAGGCGGCTTTTGGTGAATTCAAACGTATTCAGACACTTAGCGACAGATATAATCCGGATAGCCAGGTATCCCAAATAAACCAGATGGCTGGAATTTCTCCAGTAAAAGTTAGTCCCGATATGATTAAAATGATCAACGATTCAATTGATATCTCCAAAAAGACGGATGGCGCGTTTGACATATCTATTGGCGCACTTACTGAACTTTGGGGCATTGGGCATAAAGGGGATTTTGTACCGACTCAGGAAGAAATTGATAAGGTATTGCCTCTTGTTGATTACCGTATGATAAAGGTGGATTCCAACAATGAGACCGTATATCTGCCTAAGGCAGGAATGAAGCTGGATTTGGGCGGTGTAGCAAAAGACTATGCTCTCAATAAAGCTGTAGAGATATTAAAAGCTCATGGTATCAAATCAGCTTTGGTTAACGCCGGCGGTGACATTCAAGTAATTGGAACTAAACCGGACGGGACACCTTGGCGTATTGGTGTACAAGACCCCCGAAATTCAGAGGGCGTTATCGCTAAAATTCAGCTGAATCAATGGAATACCTTGCAAACCTCGGGTGATTACCAGCGTTATTTTATTAAAAATGGGGTACGATATGCTCATATACTCAATCCAAAGACTGGCAGACAACCGACCGAACTAGCCAGTGTAACTTTAGTGTATAAAGATACAGACATATACAATGCAGGCGATGTCGCAAGTTCGGGGTTTTTAGTGTTGGGATTGGAAAAAGGAATGGCCGCGCTAACACAGTTTCCCGGAGTGGAAGCTATATTTGTGACTACTGACGGTAAGATCGTAGTCACCCCAGGTTTGAAGGATAAAGTAGAATTATAAGCCTCGCTTTATCCAATTGTAGATAGGCGAAGTTTGACTTCAAAAATGAAAGCAGTAAGATGATATTAATCCACTGCCCGGAACATCGGGAGATGCCAATATGGAATTACAGAGGGAATGTTAACAGGCTGTGAGTCCATTTCATCACAGCCTGTTCCCATATGTTTTATTTATTTACTTTATCAAACTGCCAAGCATCTGAATAACCGCTGGACCTAGAAGCACCACGAAAAGCGACGGGAAGATAAACAACACTAACGGTAACAGCATTTTTATCGGCGCTTTCATGGCTTTCTCTTCTGCCCGCTGACGACGCTTTTCCCGCATAGAGGCCGACTGAACCCTCAGCACATTACCGATGCTTACACCAAGCTGATCGGCCTGGACGAGCGAAGTTGTAAACAGCGATAAATCAGGCACATCACACCGCGTGCCCATGGCACTGAGTGCTTCGCGCCTGGCTACTCCCATACGGATTTCTTGCAGCACCCGGTTGAATTCTTCAACAAGCGCACCCTTCATCTTTTCCGCCAGCTTAGCCAGCGCCCCGTCAAAGCCAAGACCGGCTTCAACACTCACAGTTAACAAGTCCAGCACGTCAGGCAAATCTTTCTGAATACTAACTTTGCGAACGGCAATCTTATAATTTAACAATACAAACGGCAATAGTTGACTAATAACAAAGACAATAAGCGTAAAACCGATTACTTTGCCGCTCGCCAAGCCGGCAAGTATACTGAGCACCCCGGCAATGACCGGCAGAGCAATAGCCAGAAAACCCATAAGCAATAAAAACTCACCACTGGTCAGTCCGGCAAAGCCACCGGCCATTATGAGTTTTTGTTCAATTGTAGCTCGTACGGCTTTGGGGGTAAGGCCGGTAAGCAAACCGGCCATATTGCCGCTTAGCGGCGCCAGAATGCGTTGGCGAAATGGCTTAGCCAGTTCATCATCAATATCAGGACGTCCTGCTACTGCGCCGTCCAGGGCTTTGAGCCGCATCTCAACCGGCCCGGCAACCGGCACAAAGGTGTGAAGCACCAGATAAAGGAGTATAAATGCAGTTATAAAGATCAGCATAATGATGGCGATAAGCATAAGTATTCCTCCTTTCACTTCGGCCAGAACGTTTCATTCGGTAAATTTATCCCATTAGCCGACAGCTTCTCCAGAAACTTAGGCCTAATGCCGGTAGGCTTAAACCGGCCGGTAATTTTGCCGCTCGCATCTTTACCTGTCTGTTCAAAAACAAATATATCCTGCAGGGTAATAACATCACCTTCCATTCCCTGCACCTCGGTCAGATGAGTAATCCGCCTGCTGCCGTCCTGAAGGCGCGATTGTTGAAGAATGAGGTCAACGGCTGATGCTATTTGCTCTCTGATGGCCCTGACGGGTAAATCCATGCCAGCCATCAACACCATGGTTTCAAGCCGGCTAAGCATATCGCGCGGTGTATTGGCATGACCGGTCGTAAGTGAACCGTCATGACCGGTATTCATGGCCTGAAGCATATCAAGCGCCTCACCGCTTCGAACCTCACCGACAACAATGCGGTCAGGTCGCATCCGGAGGCTGTTTCGAACCAAATCCCGCATGGAGATGGCGCCTTTGCCTTCAATATTGGCCGGCCGGGTCTCAAGGGTGACAACATGTTCCTGTCTAAGCTGCAGTTCAGCCGCGTCTTCGATAGTAATAATCCGCTCGTCGTGCGGAATAAACGATGACAAAATATTCAGCGTCGTTGTTTTCCCCGAACCTGTGCCGCCTGATACTACGATATTAAGTTTGCCTTCAACACAGGCGCGTAAAAAATCAGCCATTTCCTGAGTTAAAGTCCCAAAATTAATAAGATCATCAACCGTCAGTGGATTTTTCGCAAACTTCCGGATCGTCAAACACGGTCCCTTTAACGCCAGCGGCGGAATGATAGCGTTAACCCGCGAACCGTCCGGCAAACGGGCGTCAACCATGGGTGAGCTTTCATCAATGCGGCGGCCTAGCGGCGCAACAATTTTTTCAATGATATGCATTACATGGGCATCATCACGAAACCGGACATCACTCAAGATCAGTTTGCCTTTACGCTCGACGTATACCTGGCTGGCGCTGTTGACCATTACCTCAGAAATCGAATCATCTTTTAAGAGCGGGTCAATGGGGCCATAACCCAGGACTTCGTCAACAATTTCGATAATTATCCGCGACCGCTCACTTCTGGGCACCGGTACAGTTTCCTCGTCCATAACAATATTAGCAATACGGGCCACAACAGCTTCCAGCGTCTTGCGGTCGGCATCTTTATCGACAAGCACCTTGCTTTCTTCCGAACTCATTTCTTCGATAATTTTTTTATGGATTTTGACTTTAAGATTTTGATAGGGATCATTTTTTACCGGCAGCACCGCTTTTGGCCTTTCCGCCCCCTTCGCCGGCTGCTCGGTTTTATTTTGAGCCTCTTCCAGCCGTTTTAACAGCGACATAGCTTCCTCCTTGACCAGTAATAACCGGTGTTACTCGACTTCTGATAACGGTATCAGAGATGAACTGTACAAACCATAGCTTGATGCCGATTCGGAAACCTCTGCATTAGGCACAACCATCTGCATGAACCTGCCTTCAACATAGTTTTTATTGCCTGAACCGCCGCAACCTTCAAGAAAAAAACCCGCAAAACCAACGACCTTAACGTCGCTCCGTCCATGCACCTCCAAACTCTCAACAACCGGAACAACAACAATACGGGGCGATCCTTCTTTTACCGTGGAAAAAGTAGCATTCGGGTCTTGCGCAATACGGTAGGCAACCCCGTTTTGAGTTTTGCCGGACATATTGCCCGGTTCTGTGGTTATCCAGTCGCCGGTACGGATGATACCGTTATAGCCATCCATAATGTTCTTTTCATAAACTTTAGCTCCTGTGCCGCCTAGCGCCAAAGCGCCGTAGTTACCACTATAGCCGCTGCCGCCGCCTTCTTTAAGCCGATAGGAAACACCGTATTGAAAACTTTTCCACTCGATACCCCACGGCACTATCTTGGCAATGCCGCTGACTGGCTTAATAGCTGCAGCCGCCTGGGCCCTGACATCTACTGTATTATAACCGAAAACTCTGGCAAAAAATAAGTCCACACTCCGTACAGCATCAATAATTATATATCTATTGTCAATGATATCAATCTTAATCCTATCATTAGGTTTGCCGTTATCCCGGGCATATGCCTCGGCACTTGCTTGAGCAGCAATTATATCTCCCGGCAAGTCGCGCACACCAGCCAACACAGCAGCGTCAGACAAGTTGACAAGCTCAACCCGGTTTAAATACAATACGCCAACATCGATTACCAAGGCCGAAAACCCCATCAACGCGGTTAAAGCAAATATGCTAAGTGTAGCAATACTGCCCCGTTCTTCTGTCAATTTGTTGATTACCAGCCTAATTACGGCCAACATGCCTAACACCACCTGTATACTTATTGTGCAGCCAAATTGGCTGCCACTGACTCATAAGGAACAAGCGTGGCACTATATACGCCGGTGTCGGGCGCGGTACCGGACACGTCACCCGCCACTACCACTTGCATGAACTTACCGCTTACATAGTTGAGATTACCTGAACCGGCCACTCCCTCCAAGAAAAATCCGGCAAACCCTACAATCTTGGCATCATGGCGTCCGGTGTCGTTAGTGATTGATTCGATAAGCGGCACGATAACAATTCGCGGCGAACCTTTTTCCACCGTTTGAAAAGTAGCGGTAGGATCAAGATTTAAGCGATACCGTACGCCTTCAGTCGTCCCGCCCGACATATTGCCGGTTTCGGTTGATACCCACTGGCCTACTGACAGTTTGGCATCATAGCCGAACTTAATATTGTCGGTATAGTTGCGCGACCCCGTACCGCCTAAAGCCAGCGCGGCATAGTTGCCGCTATACCCGTCACCTGCGCCAACTTTCAAGTTGTACGTTTGGCCATAGATAAAGTCCTGCTTAACAACGCCAAAGGGTACCACCCCGATAACACCGCTGACAGGTTTCAGCACGGCGGCAGCCCGGGCCCGAACATCGGCTGATGTTAGACCCAATACTTTCGCAAAGATCAGATCAACTGTCCGCACCGCACTGACGGTAACGGCCCGGCTGGTAGGAACATTTACGGCAACTACATCACCGGGATGGCCGTTTTGCGCGGCATAAGCCTGGCCGCTCACCGCGGCCTTGACAGTATCAACAGGCAAATCCTGCACGCCGGCAAGCGCCGCCGCATCGACCACATTAACAAGTTCGACCCGGTTTAAGTATAATAATCCGGCGTCAACAACAATTGCGGCAAAACCAATCAGTGTCGTAAGCGCCAATCCTATCATAACGGCAATAGAGCCTCTCTGGTCACTTATAAACCTCATCATGGTAATTCCACCCTCATAACCGACCGTCCGGTAATTAAGGCCGTTACGGGAAAGGCTCTATCAATAATTTCTCTAATCATGGGGGTTGTCACTTCAATAGGCTTGCTTACCGTTACGATAACAGGCTTACCTTGCTCGCGCTTGCCGCCCGGATATTCGATTTTGACTGTAAGACCATTTTTGCTGATACCGGCTACCGCGTCGTCAACAGCGGCGCGCGCAGCCGTGTCATCGCTGACAGCTGCAGTGCGGGCTCCCTCGCGGGCAGCCGCGGTCAGCACCAAGTATTCATTAATGACCTGACCAAGCTCGAGAATGGCAAACAGCAACAGTACAATAACCGGAAGCACCAATGCCGTTTCAACAATTGCCTGGCCGCGATTTTGCTTTAGATAACGGGTAATATTCATATTTTCACCCCTGATCCAACACTTCTGGTAATCTAATTGTAGCACCGATATTATAGCGGTAAAATCATGCCTTAGTCTTATCTGGTCAAGGAACTTAGTCCTTGGCCGGCTAGGAGCAAGGTCCTAGCCTGGCTTCACCGGAAAAAGAATAAGCCTCCTGGCTGCAAAAGCCAGGAGGTATATAACAGGTTGGCAGTAAAACTTTACGATGTATAAATGCTAAGACCGGACGTATTAAAACATTTAACTTCTTATGATCAACCGCCGAGTTTATTTACAACTTCAGTGAGCTTGGTTACAAGGCCATTGCCCATGTTGGTAAATGATGCCATAGCGACTACCGCAATGAGGGCCAAAATCAAGCCGTACTCCACCATACCTTGACCTTTCTCATTCAGATAACGAGCCTTAAATATTTCCCAATACATCATTAACATTTGCCATACCTCCCGTTTTTTCGTTTCGTTTGTTATCCTTCTCTCGTTTGGTTCTGTTTTTATTATATCAACAAGGAGGTAGGTTAACATCGTCCTGAAGTCTCAATAGCCTTAGGCGGCAAGGCTTATTTAACGACAGGTTCTGGTAGGCGTAAGGTCCCAGCTTGTCCAAGGAAGAAAGTCCTATTAAGCGCTAAAAGTTTATGTCTTAAGCGGCACGGTAACAAAGACTTTTGTGCCTTTGCCAGGTTCGGACTTTATAGTAAGTTCGCCCCGCAGCAAATTTATCCGTTCGCGCATACCCATAAGGCCAAAACTCTCGCTGCCGACATTTTCGGACATGTCAAACCCTTGTCCGTCATCCTCAACCACAGCCGAGACTACGCTGGGACGAAAGTCGATGCGCACCCATACTGACGATGCTTTGGAATGCTTCTCGACATTGTTGAGGGCTTCCTGAATGATACGGAACAACCCAATCTCAATATGCGTATCCAGCCGTTTTTCTTCTCCCAGTATTTTGACCTCAGGAAAAATGCCGCTGCGCTCTTTAATAGTGTCAAGCACTCGCCTGATAGTAGGTACTAGTCCTAAATCATCTAGTGTCATAGGTCTAAGGTCAAAAATGATCTTCCGGGTTTCTTTGAGAGCCACCCGTATTTGTTCGCGCAAGTCTCTAAGTTCGTTTTTAGCCCTGATAATATCAGTATCAATAAGCCGCTCGCACACTTCTGCCCGGAATACAATGTTAGCCATAGCCTGCGCCGGACCGTCATGAATTTCTCTGGCCACCCGCCGGCGTTCTTCTTCCTGAGCTTTGATTATTTTTGCACCAAAAATTTGACTGGCCTGAAGAGATTCAATCTGGGTAACGACCGTCCCCATCTGGGTGCCCAAGTAACCAAGCACCGCTCCTACCTGCGACACCAGTCCTTCGGCTTTTTCCACCGTGTTCTTCAGTGATTTAAGTCTAAGTTCCAAGTCATCGCGCTGACGGCGCAAATTTTGTTCCTGCAGCCTGGCCATGGCAAGCTCGAGCTGGACGTTACTGGTATCTTCATAAGCAGCTTTAATGTCGGCCTCAGTATACTGACGAAAGTTACGGCTGACTTCCATCAGCCTGAGCCGCGACCGGCGTTCTTTTTTCTCCAGTTCATCGACTTTGAAAATGGTGTTAGCCGTTTCCTGCTTGATCCGTTCGACATCTCGCCGGACCTTTTCCATCTCAGCCCGAGCGGCTTCATATATGTCAAAAATTTGGGATTTACTTTTTTCTACCGCAGCAATGGTGGTTTTTATTATTTTATCCAATACTTTTACATCTAAGTTTTTCATTCAGGTTCCTCACCACTCTGTATTTTTAAACAATATAAAGCAGATTCGCCATAATTAGACCATATCCTGCAGAAACTAACTATTAAAAGAGGGTGGAAATATATCCGCCCTCTTTTAATAGTTAGTTTCTGCTTAAACTTCAATATTGACGATTTTTTGAATGGCCAAAATCCCCAGCAACTGACCGATAACGGCTACCCCCAGCATAAGTTGCCCGGCAGGATGCGTAAACAAGATATTGACATATCCGGGATTAATAACCTGCATTGCCGCCAATAGAGCAACCGGTAGCAAACTAACAATAACTCCTGACATGCGGCCCTGAGCAGTAAGCGTTTTTATCTCTCCTTTGATCCGTACCCGCTCACGGATGGTACCGGCAATATTATCAAGAACTTCCGCCAAATTGCCGCCAACCTGGCGCTGAATCAAGACAGCAGTAATAACCAAGTCCAGATCATCACTATCAACACGTTTAGCCATGTTATTCATAGCTTCTTCGGTAGGTATGCCCAGATTCATTTCTTTAAGCGTCCGGCCAAATTCGACCGAAATAGGCGGCAGCATTTCACGCGCCACCATTTCAATGGCCTGCATAAAGCTGTAACCAGTCCTTAACGCGTTGGCAATCAGCATGAGTGTATCTCCCAACTGGGCATTAAAAGCTTTAACCCGCCGCTTAATTTTTACCTTGAGAAACAAAAACGGTGCTAGATAACCTGCTATACCGCCAATTACTGCACCAGGCAAACCGCCTTGAATCAAGAAAAGTACCGAACCGGCAACAGCCGTTCCCAGACATATTACCAAGAACTCTGAGCTCTTAAGCGGTAGCCCGGCCTGAATGAGGCGGTGCTCAACACCCCTCGACCACGAGCCGTCAGATATTTCAAATAGCTTTCCCAGCCGTCTGACCAGCGCCAGCCAGCCGTTGAGTTCACGTGCTCCGGTTGGCTGAGACGCTGCCTGACCGGATTCCGGTAAGACAGTCCGCTCAATGTACCGGCCCATACGCTGACTGACAATTTTCTTATCACGCGTCTGCCAGCGGTAAATTAAAAGCCAGATAACCAACAAATTGACAAATATGGCAATGACGATCACCGGCAGCATCCTAACGCCTCCTTCCTAGCCAAATAACCGCTTAAAGCGTTGGACAACACCCATTGGCGATTGCTCTTCGCTCTGCTCTTGCCAGCCGCTACCCGCTACCAGCCGCGCCAAATTAAACATGCTCTGAGCTACCGGCGCTTCCGGATGGCTGACAACAAACGGCACCCCCCTGTTAACCGATGCCACCACAATTTTACCATCACTGGGAACCATTGCGGAAAATTTGTATTTTAAACTTTCCTCTACTTCACCGATATCCATACCGGCGTCAGTATTGGCCCGGTTCAAAACTACCTTGATTTTGTCCTCGCCATAATTAAGCGATTCCATTATTTCCAGGCACAGTTTAACGTTTTTTATTGTAGGAAGGTCGAGCGCCGCTACTACCAGAACAATGTCCGAAACGTCCAATACGGCCAGCATATTGTCAGAAAATGTCGGTGCGGTATCAATAACGGTATACATAAAACTGGAGCGCATAGTCTTAAGGATTGCTGACATGTGACTCCCGGTAACGGTCTCAGCCTGTTCGGGGCGAACAGGGGCCGGCAGCAATTTTACACTGTTGTTAAACTGCGTCAGATAACCATCCAGGAGATTGGCATCCAAATGCTCAATATCCCGCACTAAGTCAGCGATAGTAGCGCGCGGTATAAGGTTCAAAAACAAAGCAACATCGCCAAACTGCAGGTCGGCGTCAACAATACCAATCCGCGACCCGGTTTTAGCCGCCAGCGCCACCGCCAAATTTGTTGCAATTGTTGTTTTACCGATACCGCCTTTGGTGCTAAATATCGTAATAATTTTCCCCTGCTCTTGAGGTTTAGGCTCAAATCTTACAATATTTCGGCGCTTTTTTTCATTAGTAAAACCCTGCCGAATAGCTTGCAACAGTTCATCGCCGCTGAAAGGTTTTACCAAATAATTTTTGGCCCCGGCCACCATGGCCCGCCTGAGATATTCTTGCTCGCCCTGCACACTCATGATAATAATGCAGGCGTTAGGCGCTTCGGCGGCAATCTGCTCAGTTGCCGTAATTCCGTCCATGCCCGGCATATTGATATCCATTAAAATTACGTCCGGCTGCAGTATTTTCACCTTTTCCACAGCTTCGCCGCCTGACCCGGCCTGACCGATCACCATCATTTCCGGGTCAAACTCCATCAGTTTACAGATATTTTCCCTGGTTGCCGCAATATCGTCGGCTATGAACACCTTAATTTTTTCGGTCATCTGTCTTACCCCCCAAATGGGTTTTCTTTAGCAAACTCCTTCATTTCCTTTGTTTCCGCCGGAATGTATTCATCCGGATTAACAATGGTCGGCGTCACCAGAATGATCACTTCAGTTTCACCCTTACTAAACGTGGTACTTTTAAATAAGTTGCCGATGACGGGGATGTCACCTAATAATGGTATCTTCTGCACATCTTTGGTAGCCTCGCTGGAAATCAGGCCGCCAATCGCCATTGTTTGTCCGGAGGACATAGCGATAGCAGTTTCAGCTTTACGCATCTTTATAGGAGGAATTTTCATACCCAGGCCAAGTTCAATTTTATGTTCGTCAGTCCAGTCAAGAGTGCTAACCTCAGCCTTGACTTTACTCTGGATAAGCTTTTCGGCATTGACCTCCGGAGCTATATCTAGTTTAATGCCGTACTCTTTCCATTCAATTGCGATACGTCCGTTATCAAGACCGACAGGGATAGGGATTTGTCCCCCCACCGTAATATTCGCCTTATCGCCGCTTAAAGTAATCATGCTGGGCTGGGAAAGAATTTTGGCCAGCCCGTTTTTAACCAGCGCATCAAGCTGGGCATTTAGCGGGCTATAAGTACCTAAGTTCCCAAATGCAGCCGGCGCCAGCGCATTGCTGGATGACTGGCCAAACTCAAAGTTGCCGGGGGTGCCGGCCGCATTACCCGACCATTTAATACCTAAATTTTTAGCTGCTTCGCGGTTTATTTCAAGTACCCTGGCTTCAATCTTGACTTGCACCGGCCGGGTTATTTCAAGCAGATTAACTACTTTATCCGCATAGGCGGAAGCCACTTTTTCGGCCCGGTTCTTCTGATACTGATCATTGACCGCACCTTCAAGAATGATGGTTTTATTAACTTTGCTTACCGTAATATCAGAAAGTCCGAGAATATTTTTGATGTCGTTAGCAATGGTTACATCAGCCGCTCCGACTTCAACTAAATAACTGTAACGGCTGCCGCCAGCCCAAACATGGAGGGTAGTTAGCCCAGGCGCCTTGCCAACCAGCAACACTTCTACACCTGATACCACCAGTACGTCGGCAATCTCCGGATTAGCAACAGCAACACGGCTGACAGCGTTAAAGTTAAGTATCCGTGACTGATTGACAGCTACCACCAGCTTGTCGCCTGAAGCTAATGCCGCGGAGTTTACTAACATAATGGCCAGTAGTAAGATACCGGCAACAAGCAATTTAAGTTTGTTCATGGAACTCCTACCTTTCTATTTGCCTTAACTTCCAGGACATTTGCTAATTAATGGGTACTATCTCGGTTTTAGTGCCGCGAATCATCTGAATTCCGGAAACTGGTTGCTTTTCCGGGGCTGGTGGTGACTGTTCCCGGGATCCCTCATTGGGGGCTGGTGGTGACTGTTCCCGGGGTCCATCATTGGGCGCCGGCGCACTGTGGGTGCCAACAATGTCTTTAGGTGTGACCGGTCCGGCAATACTAACACCTGCGTTCTGCATAAACGGTCTGAGCGCCAATCGTACTCTGCCTTTTTCTTCAGACAACGCCAGCTTTGCTGCTTCGTCCGGCGATACTGCCAACGTTACGGTAGCTGTTTTTATAACCTCTTTTTTATCTTTAAAATTATTGTTATTTGCTGTTTCGGCCACTCCGCCTTCAGTTTCGCGGTCGGCGGCCAATACAAGTACATTTTGCAACACCAGGTGACTGACATTATCGCCTGTTACACTTTGATCAAAAGTAACGACAACATCGACATAGTCGCCGGCTTTAACAAATCCGGCCACCCCGGTTACTTCATTGACACCAACCGTTACAGCGCGTTTATCAGGTGGAATCAGGCCGGTAAACCCTGCCGACTTGCCTTCAACCAAAAGCCTCCTTGCCGTGATCTGTTCGCCGGCCACAATTTGCTCCCGGGACAGCATGCCAACAACTTCTTTGCTGTCCTGCACACCACCCGGCTGTAAGTATGGGGCTGGAACTTTTATTACCTGCACCATTTCCGGAGTAATTCTGGTCTTAGGACCAATGTCAGTCTTGGCCACCACAACCGATACGGTATCCTGGGACTGATTGCCGCTCGCTTTTTTCAAATAGCTGTATACAAGGCCTGTTGTTAATAAACTGAGAATTACGGCAATCACCAATAACCCTTTATTGGAAAGCTTAATCATAGCGCCCCTCCTACCCTGTTACTCGTATCGTTTACTTAAATTGTAATGCAACAGCAGGATGTAACCTATCAGACCAACCGTTTAATTTCTTAGGACTTATGGCCTGTCCCCTAAAATCCCCCTTAAAACCAGCATTTTTTCCGGAAATAGCGCACCATGACCAGGGCTATCCCTAGCATGATTGACATAATCAGCGGATAGCCATATTCCCATTTTAATTCAGGCATATTATCAAAATTCATGCCATAAACCCCGGCAATAAAGGTAAGCGGAATGAAGATGGTTGAAATAATTGTCAGCATCTTCATAACTTCACTCATTTTATTACTCACGCTTGACAGATAGATATCCATCATACCTGATAACATATCACGATAAATCTCAACTGTTTCAATGACTTGAATAACATGATCGTACACGTCTCTAAGATAAATCAGCGTTGATTCCTGGATATAGGCAGCCTCGCCCCGTTCCAGCACGCTGACCAGTTCGCGCACAGGCCACACTGATTTTCTAAGAAACAGCATATCGTGTTTAAGCGCATGGAGTCGGCTTAGCAGATCCGGACGCGGCTGGGTGACAATTTCTTCTTCCATTGTTTCAATTTTTTCACCCAAATGTTCAAGCACTAAAAAGTAATGGTCGACCACGCTGTCAATTAACGCATAAAGCAAATAATCGGCGCTTTGCCTTCTGATCTTGCCAGGCCTGCCTTTAATACGCTCGTATACCCCGTTTAAAACATCCCGGCCACCTGGCAGACTCTCCATAAAAGATATTACATAATCAGGCCCCAAAATAAAACTGACCTGCTCGGCAGCATAATCATCGGCTCCGGTTGGTACAACCAGCGATTTTAAGATAACGCACAAATAATCGCCGTAATCTCCAAGTTTGGGGCGTTGATCGGTATTTAAAATATCTTCGAGTACCAGCGGATGAATATGGAACTGCTGCCCAATGCATTCAACGGTTTTGGAATTCAGCCCCCGCACATTTATCCAGGTAACGCCAGGCCGGGTAACCAGCCCGGACAGTTCAGACACCTTAGCGTCATATGTTTCATTTATGAAATCTTCGTTATAATGCAATACATTAATATTCGCCTTTTCAACTCGCATGTCGCCAATATGCAGCAGTGTTCCCGGCGGCAAGCCAACCTTGGAAGCCATTGATTTCCGGATTTTAGGCATAATCGCACCTCTTGAATAAATATGTCTTCAATAAACATGTAAGGAAGGATATTCTCCTCCCTTACATATTTTCCCTCTGTTGATTTAGTAAGCTTGCATCAGAATTCATTTTGTTTACTGTTTGTCAAAATTATCTATCGAACGAATGGGCCGTCCTGAATAGATAAGGCGCCAGAAAGCCAGCGGGAATGCACGGCAAGAAGATTCTCAGGTAAGAAGAACATGACCAAATTCATTAAAAATTACTGCCGCTCCCCCTGCTTTACGCTGTCCGGCCAAGGAAAGTCCGGTGGTTGCCAACACCGCGAAACGATATTAGGAGTAAACAAAGCGGCCAGACCGGGAATAACAGCGTCAGGATGGCGATAATCCCGTTTTACCGAAAAGTAACAGGGTTGTTTCGCTATCATAATTGCCTCAATCCCCAGCTTATGAGCACCTTCAAGCCTTCAGTGCCAACTGCATGTACGCAGGTGATAGAATTCTGAGTTAGGTAATTTGCTGTAGCCCAACCAGCCGTGATACATTCATCCGGTTTGGCATGTATCCCCGGTCGCGGGTCATTTGTCAAAAAATAAACCTGTTTACCCATTTTACGCAAGCGTGAAACAGCCTCGCTACTGCCTGGTAAAATTTCATTTCCGACATATATTACACCATCAAGGTCCAGAAGAAATACATCATATTTTTCAGCAAGCATACACAGCCCCTCCTTGTATGCTTTTGACTCAAGTATACACCGCTATTATGAAGAAGTATTGAAAAAACTATGAATAACTTATGCGAATTTTGTCAGTTGCGCCGCTTATGCCCAGACATAGAAAAGACTTGGCTTGTGCCAAGTCCCTCAGGACGCCGGCAGAAGCCTTAGTCGTACTAATTATGTATATCAAACAGTTATATCCAATTTTTTCTAAAATTAGGTGCTAAACTAATTTGCTGGGCTTGTCAGCCGCTGCGGCTTATCCAGCGGCAACGCTTATAGCAAGACAACATTTATTTTGTCCTCTTATATATAGGTTTTAGAAGGTGCGCAAAAACCATTGAAATGGCGGGACAGTTGCTGCAGTCCTCGTTTACAGTACTGGCGCTTGCCGCCAAAACGAACAATAAAAAACCAGGAATGCCCTGGTTTTTGTCTGTGGATTATTTATTATTGTTATTGAAATTTCCTATCATGCCGCCGTTCTGCATAATGTTGCCGTTCATCATCCCGCCATTTTGCATCATTTGCTGCATAACGGGAGCCATTTGCTGCATGTGCTCGTTCATCCGGGCTGCTTGATCAGCAGTAATAGTGCCGTTATCCACGGCTTGCCGCATCATTTGCTGATGATTGTTGAACATCTGATTGAACCAGTCGGTCGGCTGCTTGTCCTGATCGGCAGTGGCCGCAAATACCGGTACAGCGGCTAAAGCTGCTAATAGGGTCGCAATTAAAATTTTCTTTTTCATCAATTGTCTCTCCTCTCATTGATTTGTCTTATCTACCTTTAGAATTCCAATTCTTTTCTCATGCGCTGATATTCTTCGCTGCTGATTTCGCCTTTGGCATAGCGTTGTTTCAATATTTCCACCGCGTCTATTGGTCTTTCAACCGAATGCCCGCCACGAAACACCGCTTTAAACATCCAAATGGCCGCCATGATAATCAAAGCGGTAAAAGCCAGTTGAATAATCATCCCGAACCCCATGCCAAGCCAACCGAACGGACCACTAAATCCATAACCCATCATCATGATATGTGCACCTCCTTCGTGTTGATTTTATTGTACCCCAAGATTGTGGAGATTTTATGGAGAAATTATGCGCTTTTTATGGGCATGCAGCGGCAGCATCAAAGTAAAAGTACTGCCTTGCCCCGGCGTGCTGGTTGCGTATACTTGGCCACCGTGCACCAGCACCATTTGCCTGATAAAGCCAATCTAAGCCAGTGCCGCCACTCTGTTTCGTCCTGGCCTGGTCAACCCGGTAAAAATAATCAAATATATGCTCTAGATCGTCAGCCGCAATCCCAATACCCGTGTCAATGACCTCTATCCTAATGGCAGCGCTTTGTCCACTGCCTCCCAACCGTCCCTGGCTGTTATTACCGTATATTTCTCTTTTTCCAAATAAGCCGTCAGCACTTTCAAAATTTTTTCGTCATCATCGACTGCCAATACCTTCACACATTTCACCCCGTGGTTTTATCATATTACCACTGCATTTTATAGTATTTACCCTCTAAACGTCAAACAAAAGCAACAAAATAATGCGTCCTGCCAACACACACAGAACGCAAAAATAAACCCAAAACATTATACTGTTATATCCGAAACTGCCGCACAGCATTTTCCAGCGCCAGCCGCTGACTGGATACGGCCCGCTCTTGCGCCTGCCAGGACTGCTCTTTGACCTTGGTTACAAACCAAACATGCTGAGGATTAACACCCGCTAAGACGGTAACAACCCGCCTTGCAATAGCAAGAGCTGTTATCCTAATCTCTGCTGCATATCGCGTTTTTGGCCGAAACCAAAAAATTCCCCAGCGAACGGTGATAGTTTTCCAGCGTATGTATCCAGTTTCGCAGACATTCTAAACCGATATCTGTTATTGTGTACAATCTTCTGGCCGGTCCCGGATCAGAGACATTCCAGACGGCAGTAACCAGCCCCCGCTGCTCCATCAGGCGCAAGCACCGGTAAACACCGGAAGGATCAGGTCTTTTCCCTTGCAGGATACAAGTCTCCTGTAGTTTTTGCACGATAATATAACCATGCAGTTCGGCAGCAGATAAAAGAGTGAGTATTGCCGGCTGGATTAATTTATCAAGATTAATTCCCATACAAGGACATTTCTTTATGTCTATCATGTATCTACCACCTAGTATCAAAAATGCTTACCCGGTTACATCCTGGTTCATTAATAGGTTCATGATATCATTCTTTAAAGATTTTCTAAAATAATCTGGCCCTGGTCCGGTGCATCAAACCCGTCAATCAGATCCAGCAGGGTTGATTTTCCGCAGCCGCTGGGGCCAATGATGCCAACAAACTCACCCGACCGGGCATATACCTTGAACAGTATTTACATAGATAGGAAAAAACGCTGCTAGCGCAATAACAAAGAGGGGCATCCGCTCACCGACGCCAAACCACACCATCGCCAACGGCAGCCAGCCAATCCCCGGCACTGTTCTAATCAATTGTATCAAGGGGTCAATAAGCCGGTTAATGCCGGTTATCCGGCCTGACAAATAGCCCAGCGGCAAACCCAAAACCACCGCCAAACCAAATCCGCTGTACACCCTAATAGCACTGGCCTGCGAATGTTCCCCCAGTGTTGCCGAATAGGAGTTCAGTTGCCAGTTACCTAAGGCAAAATCAATGAGCACCCGGCCAAAGGTAACTGGTCATTCGCCCCCCACTCAAGGGCCAGCTCGGAAGCCGGATGTATACAAATATCCGGGGCATGATAGCCGGCCGCTAACTGGGTAACGGCGGCAATCTAGGCAAGTCGCCGCTGCCGCAACGTCCCGCGCAGCTCTCCCAGCTCCTCCGCCGCCGGCGATTCGGGATTTATTTCAAGCAATGCAATAATACTGTCCCGGTCTAGAATTTACCCCTTTAAGGCGTTCTCTCGCGCCTTATTGATCACTTGAGTATAAAGCGTCATCCTGCCCCCTCCCCGTTCAATCTGGTCAAACGCACATAACTACAGCATTACAATCCGTTATTAGACTTACACATGTAGTAGACTAAGTCTATTAATTTGCAGATATGTCACAGATCAATTGTCCCTTTAATTTACCACCATTTTCGCAGTAAATCGTTTATCCCAGTTTGCATAAATCTCCTGCAGGGCCGGCAGACCTTTATCGGAGATAATGACCAGTTCAGAGACCGGCCGTAATATTTCGGTAGGCTTAATCTCAATTTGGCTGCCTACTACATCGACCTGCTTCCAGCCATCTTCCAGCAGAAAAAAACCCTTCATCCGGAGAGCCCATGGCACTAACGCCTGCAAAAAATCCGCAAATTTTTGGTTGTTAAACGTTCCCTCGGCGTTAATTATATGCGCGGTTGGCCTGTTAGCCGGCGTGTTACAGCTTTCCATAGCAGCGGTAAGCGTTACTTTTTTCAGCTTATGGTCCAAAAAGTCAACACCAATATCACAATAACTGGCTTTGACCACTTCGGCCTTCGGATTGATACTTGCTATTTTTTCTGCTACCTCGTGTAAGTGATTGTCATCGATCAGGTCAACCTTGTTTATAATAATCAAGTTGCTGGCCGCAATCTGCCGTTCAATCGCCAGCAGCAAATCAACCTGGTCGAGGAAATTAAGCCCGTCAACTACGCAGATGGTTCCCCGGTAGTCATATTCTTTTCCCTTAACCTTGCCAATAACATTATTTAAGATTTGCTCAATGCTGGAAGGGTCGGCCATACCCGAACTTTCCACAAACAAATACTCAATCGGCAGCTCCGAATAAGTAATGAGTGCATCGATAAACGCACCTTTCAAACAGCTGCAAAATACTGAACCATTATTGATTTCCATGATATCGATTCCGTTTTGTCTTAAGATAACTCCATCAACACTGATTTTGCCGAACTCATTCATTAATATACCGATTTTTTTGTCACCAAGAGAATCGATAATCCTCTTTAGAAAGGTTGTTTTTCCTGATCCCAAAAATCCGGTTATTAAAAATAATTTTATAGGCTGACTGCTCATAACTTTCCCTCCTTACATATTACCTGCACATTCCATATGCGCCGACAGTATTTTTGGCATCTCCCTCCTCTTTTAGAGTCTCTAATCCGGACACCACTGTCCCGTACAATTATTACGCAATAATTGTGCCAACACAAATTTCATCCCGGTTGGTTTGATATCCATAACAGTCAAAGCTACTATCACTGAATTTAAGGTTTCTTGACACACAAAAACCATCAAATCTTTTTTTACTTACATCTCAAAATGCAATATGATATCTCAATTTGATATATATTGCACAATCCACAGGCAGGTCTTGCCATAGTATTAGTGAGCAGGGCTGACTAAAATGCTTCCAGTCAGCCCACGCTGACCCAAAAATTAAATTAGCCGATTCTCTTTTCTATTGCATCAATTAATTCAGTATCAGACGGAATAATATTGTCAAATACTACCTCATTATTAATGAGCATTGCCGGCAGATTTTTCACTCCCAGTTTGGCCATTCGCTTGATACCGGCCCGGGTTTTTACAAGCGATTCGCGCCAAGTCAACCGGCCGTCGTAACGGGGCAGGATTTTTTTGACCGATTCGCACATGTACTGGCAAGGCGGACAGCCTTCGGAATCCAAAGTTACTATTTCAATAAATACTTGACCTGGTTTGATTTCTACATCTTCAAATTCCACTTCCTCATCTTCGTGGAATTGCTGATCTGATTCCAACATTTCCAGGGAAGAGGGTTTGCCGTTAATAAAATTAGAGATGGCTACCAGGTTATTGATCGGGGTATCAAACGGAATATCACAGCCAGGGGACAAGATATAGCCTACGCCCTGCCCGATCTCAACTTCCCGCCGGGCTTCTTCCACATTTTCCAGCGGCGACCCGAACATCATGACGGTAGTCAGCGGCAGATTGCCGCCATAAGAAACTTTATACTTTGTGGCAATTTCTTTGGCATAAGCAAGGCTAACGTTTTCATCAAAAGCAATTCCGTCGGTCTCAGTTTGGCACATCAATTCAATATTTTTGGTAGCGTTACCGCAGCAGAAACTCGTCACCTTGAGCCCCAGGGATTTTACATAACGATTTAATTCGATCGTAACCGGCTTAACAAACCGTTCAAATTGCTTGGGAGCAATTTGTGATGTCATCGGATCAACTACGGCAATAATATCCACACCAGTCTCAGCATACATTCTGGCTAAATCTTTGCCCACCCTGGTACAAAATTCGAGAACGGCATCTACTTTTTCATGTCTCTTGATCATATCGGAAAAGAGATCGGTTCCCTTTAAATGAAGGGCCAGCGTAAACGGGCCACAGATCAGTGCATACAGCGCTATCTTGTCACCAAGCTCAGCGACCAGCCTTCTGGCTGCCGACAACGCAATAGGATACCTGCCGTCTTTCTCGGTAGGTAATTTTAATTCTGAAAGATCCTTTTCCTCCAGCACATGAGTGTCTACAGCCGGCGGATTATCCTTGGCCCATTTAAGTTTACACCCTAAAGCTTCGGCCTCCATTTGGACATCAAAAACGATCGGCAGGCCGTCCGGTTGGTACATCTCATAGGCTTTTAAAATACCTTTTACAATATTGTCGGTATCTTTTAAATATGTCTCGGCATCCACACCAATTAAATTAGCTGTCTGGACACCGGCATACGGGACCCAGGGAGTTCTGTCCACCGGTTCAAAACTCAATGTTTTTAAAACTCGTTCTTTGCCATTCACAGTTGCATACCTCCAGCATACTAAAATATCTCAATCATTGCCTTCGTCCATAATAGGCAATATCTTAAAATCAACTTGATGAACATCCCCCCCTAAAAAAGACATAAAAAAGTCAACTACCGTAGCTGATTCACTGGTTAAGTCACAACTAAGACAGTTGATACAACGCTGTATCCTGCGCATAGATTAAGCCGATTTTCTATAAACCCGAGCCCCATTTTTGCGTCATTATAGTACTGGTATATTTTTGAATTTTCCATTCCGGTATTTTGCACTTGCCGCAGGCACTTGCACACCATTTATTGCGTAACCATCTGGCAGCCCGGCTGTTGCGGGAATTCCATACAATAAACGTTTCACCACAATGAGTGGTTATTTCAGCAATATTGCCGGTAATTTTTATCGACTTGATGCCATGCAAAATTCCCGAACGCGACGGCCACAGTTTAATCTTTTCTACCAACTTAAAGAAACCAACATTCTTCCTGTAATATTTTTTCTTTTTATTAGCCTCATCTGTCAGACTTTCCCTCGCGATAGCAATACCGTTTTTACCAGCCATCCGGTTCCCTCCTCTCCCGAGTGCCTTTACTCAGACAGTACGGTAAATAACATAGTGGCAACACCGATTTCCAAAACGTCGTGGATTAACCGCTCTGACACCAGGACACAGCTTTCTTGATCAATTCCCAGAGGAATGCCAGGGGCCGAAATCAGGATATCTTGATCAATGTATTTTTTATCTATGGTAGCAGCAGCCGGAGTTGCCTCAACCACCAATTTGCACTCCGTCAAAGCTGCATGAAGCTCTTTCGCCACTTCAATACCTGGCAATACCTGCCGCATTTTTTCCACTTTCTCGGTATCAATGTCGTGTACTAAAACCCTGGCCCCCTGTGCCGTCATAAACGCCGCCGCTCCGGCACCCACAGGACCGGCGCCAATAACCAGCACGTTTTTTCCCTGCACGCCGCCTGACATTAAATCCAACGCGGCTGCATATCCCCGCCCAGTCGCCTCGCCATTGTCACTTACTTGGCCATTCACCAAGTTGATGGCAACAAAATCATTGTCATCGGCCAAAAAAATTATCCGGGCGCCTTTTTTTACAGCTTCTGCCAGACCGCTTACATCATTGGTTGCGGTAACAAATGCCGTAAACCCTAAAAATTCAATGATCTTTTGTACTGTAGTTGAAAAACCGCCAATGATGCCTTGGCCGCATGTAACGGGAATTACCCCGATCAGGGCGGTATCATGTATTGCAACAAAATCCCCCGGGGTTTTGCCTAAAGCATGTGCGGCAATTCCTGCCAAATTTGTTCCGACTTTATGTATTAACTGCCGGTCATAGTAACTTAAATTTGCACCAACATCATAAATGTCTTCTTCCCGAAGTCTGGTCACATCCTCATCCCCTATGTCGCTTGGCTAAACAACTCTCTTTAACATTCTCCACTATTGGGCAACCGCGCCGGTGTAAGGTCCTGGTATTGGCTAATACCGCATTTGTCCATGATATTCTTAATAACTGCGCACCGACGCTGCCAGGCCTGCTGCCGGTCCTTGCCTGTTACAATGATCGTGGCAACCCATTCTTGTTGATCCTCACGATAATTGGATATGGCTTCATCAGCCCCGAAAAAGTCTTCATACAGGTGCAGATGGCCGGCATGGGCCATAATATGTTCGCCGCACACTTCAATTTGGCCGTGGGTCACTTTTAGATGTTCATAAATGACGCCTTTGGCCGGCGCGGCCGTAAATTGCTTTTGCTCACTGTCATGGCCGACACCTTCCTTTAACACTGCCAACATATTGATTCCCGTAGATTTATACACGGCAGTAGGTGTCTGACTCGGCAATCTGGCGTCAATTTCCAAGACCTTTAATTGGCCATTATGTAAAATTACTTCTACATCCATAATTCCCGTTAAGTTCAAATGTTTGGCTAGCTTCAGCGCGCATTCGGCAAATTCATCCACTTTTTCTGCTGCAAGTGCTGCCGGCGCCACTACCCGTTTGCAATCATACCCGGCATCCATGGCCAGTTCAGTAACTTGAAATGTCCGGTAATGACCATTATCCCCGACAACTTCGATAGAATAAGAAGGCCCGGCCAAAAATTCCTGAATCACCCACTCGTCCTGATCCCCTAGTGTGTTCATTAATTCGTTTAGTTCCGGAAAACTGTTGACTTGATAAACATTGGCGCTGCCACTGGCACCGGACGGTTTTACCGTAACCGGGAAGGCACATAACGGCCATGGTTTGGGCGCCGGGACGCCCAGCTCGGCAAACAGTTTATCCGATTTGAGCTTGGAAGCTGAAAGCTCATAGGCTTGCCGGTCATAGATGACTTTTACCCCGGCCATAAGCGCGCATTCATAGATATGATCCAAGACAGTCTTGTCTTCCAAAGCAGGGATTGCAAACTGCACTCCGTGCAGTAACTTTACCAGCTTGTTCTTATCCATAAGGTCAAACAAATAAAAACTGTCACACAGACCAACTGCCGGCGCATTCGGATCTTTATCTACAAGCACTACTTGCCATCCCGCCCTTTTAGCAAGATACGACGCTTCAACGCCCTGAAGCCGCCCGCCCAGTACAGCTACTCGCACATTACGCCCTCCTTAGCACCATTCCCCAGCTTGTTGGCCAGCCAATCCCTATATTCTGCAAGTGTGGCCGGAGTAAGACCGCACTCTTCCAGGACCGGCGTTACTCCCGGAACTGTCCGGTACCCTTCGCAAATATCCAGGGTACTTTGCGAAACACCGGCCAGACCGGCCTCAGGCGGAATGATCGATGTTACAACATTGGCGCCGGCATCCAGCCGCTCTTTCAAACCCTGGATCCCTTCAACATCAAGTGAAGCCGGTATTAACTTATCAGGAAACACCAGCCGCATTACGGCAATGGTATTTATTTCATAGTAATCATTAACTGCACCGGTAGCATACAGGGGGGTTCCTTTTTGCGGCACAAAACTCATTGTTCTGACCTGCTCGGCCCCAAGTTTTCTCATCTCCCCAAACGATTGAACAGCATCTTCTATACAATCGCCAACCCCAACAAGCAGTCCTTCTTCAACCAGCATCCCAATGGTTTTAGCAAAGATTTTGGCTGCCCACCGTTCATCATAACTTTGATTCAGCCGCAATCTGTCATACAGCCGGCGGTTATGAGTTTCCTGATAGCAAGCATACCAATTTGCGCCGGCTTGTTTTAATTTTTTTAATACATCCTTAGGTACAACACCTGGTGAAATCATGATCGGCAAGTTGGTTTTCTGCTTAACCAGCTTAACAATTTTCACCAACTGTTCATAACCCTCATTACTACGGGAAAGATACTGCGGGTCTTCTCCCATGGTTAAATCAATAAGATGAACCCCGGATTCGGCTAAAGCATTGGCTATGTCAACAATTTCCCGGGTAGTTTTCCGGTACCGGATACAGTCTTGATTAGACTTGCGGTAATAACAAAAAGTACAGTCGTTACGGCAATATGTCGAAAAATATACAAAGCCATAGAGAAACACCTTGTCGCCAAAATATCTTCTGCGCAGCACTCTGGCTGTTGCAAACAGCCGCTCGCGCGCTGAATCCTTAGTGAGCTTCAACAAATACCGAATTTCTTCGGTTGTTATCGGAATGTTATGCAGTGCTTTGTATAATATCTTGTCAAGATTAGCCATGTCTACCTCCTATGTCAGTACCAGGATTACTGCCCAACCTATTGAGTGTTGATTCAAATATTCAGGCGGACTCCATCCAAATAAGAAAGACTTTTCCCCACACTCCGCACATTTTGACCACCTTCCTTAACCATAACCAGCCGTTCCAAGCCAAAGCCGATTCCCACCCAGGGACCGGACATTCCCCAGTTTCCGTCAAGAAAATGCGGCCCCATAACGCCTGATCCCAATTCAATCCCGCCATACATGACATCAATTGTATCTCCGTACACTACGGAAGAAGTTTGCTCCAACCGGTATTGGGAAATGTCTGCTGCCTGCATGACGATTTTTGCCAGCTCAGCAAGCCTTTCATGGCGTTTTTCGGCCGGCAGGCCCCATTCTACCAAATTAAGCATGGTAAACTCGTTTAAATGATTATTGCCTTGTGATTCTTTGCGAAAACAAGAACCTATTTCAAAAATGCGTACCGGTTTTTCCCACAATCGCAGCAAATCTTTGAGAATGTAATATAAATTGGGAGCAAGCATCGGCCGTAAACATTTTTTTTCATCAAGCCAAAATACCTGGGAATAAAGGGCGTGTTCATCATCAATCGTCATTTTCGCCAGTAAATTTTTGGCAAGAATAACCGGGGTAGTAACTTGCACAAAGCCATTTTTCGTCAATATTTCAACTAACCTTGTTTCTAAATTACACAATGACGGGCGCATCTTTTCATTGCGAAGCTCATTAAGCCGCTTTTTTCCCGCATGAATCAACAGTGCTTCTTGCTTTTTAAACGCCGCGTCCCGTTCTGTCTCGGTAGAAAAAACCATATTCTTTTGCGCTTCAGTCGAGTTTAGCTCACTTAAGCGTCTTTTTTGTATATCTGTCCACGAAAGCGGCAAAATAATCCCTCCATTGGCTTAGGTCAATTGAATCTGCCATACCACCGGGCTTTTTAAAACTGCAGGCGTACTTTTCATGCAATTATGTCCCAGCAATTTAATTGTCTTATCTGTCCTGAGTACCTGGCAAATGCTTTCGCCGTATGTTTGCGCATGAGGAACAGATACCGGCTTAGCCGTACATAAACCCGATCGTTCCAAACTGAGAGAAGTGATCCCGCAAAGATGAACAACGGCGCCATTCAGCTTTTTTTCCACTCTTTTTAGTATATTGCAGGAACTTTGGCCGCTTAGTTCTTTGTACAATTTTGGACCTACGATCTCCAGTGCCCCGGTCGGGTCAGCATAAGAGATAATTTGCACCCCTTTTTCCACGCCGGCCAATATGTAATTGACAATACTATTTTCCAGCACATGCAAAATTTCCTCAAGCAATTGGCGGTAATTATATACTCCTTTAAAAATTTCCACAGAATTGATAAGCAGTCCTAATATGGTAAACGGCCCCTCAACATTAAGAGCCACAACATTGCCGTTATTTTTCAGAATTTCGGCACAGTGCAACACCTCATTAATTCTCCCGCCAGTTAAATCTATTTCACTTATTCCGGCCAATTGTTGCAAGCTGGTGTATTTATAATCTCCGAGAGTAGGCCCTGTTTCGTCGTCCGGAATGATGACACTGGCACCAAAGGCTTCAGCCTCTACTGTTACACAGAAGGGAATTCTGCAGATGATATCACCATCCAATTTTTTCTTAGCCTCGGCGACCAATGCCATAGCATGTCTGTCGGTATGAGCCTCATAAAAACTAATACCGGCGGAGCGTATCACGGAAACCGGTATTTCTTCAGCACTATCCCATTTGCATTGAAATTCGTTTGTTTTGTTCATGCTGAATATCTCCTTAAGTATTTTTGTCGTTTAAGCAAAAATACTAGCATTGGGGAATTTTGTCAAGTATATGCTGAATATGGGTAAACGAATCTTTAGCATGCGGCAGATACATGGCATTAAAAAACTCGGTCTGAAAATTAGTTTCCGCAGCCGTTTCCACAAACTGCACCGATTGAGCCACTACTTGAGCTTCGATGCGCTTATCCTTGTTAAGAAGCGCCAATTTTGCCCCGCTACCGGCCGCATTGCCTACGGCAACGACATGTTCCAAATTGCAATCAGGAAACATTCCCAAGACCAAGGCATTTTCCTTGTCGATATAGCTGCCAAAAGCACCGGCCAGAATTACCGAATCTACCTTGTTTATGCCCTGTTTCTGCATAAGAATTTTTGCCCCGGCATAAAGTGCCGCCTTAGCCAGTTGAACAGCACGCACATCCTTCTGGGTTATCGTTATGTCCTGGCCGATAGTTGTCTGTGCGGCCCAGACCAGAACATATTCGAACTTGCCGTCCGGACCTTGGCGAATTCTGGGGGATTTGATACTTTTGTTAAATCCCCCGTCAGCTTGGATGATTCCGGCTTTGAACAGTTCGGCTACGGCGTCGATAATTCCCGAACCGCATATTCCTTTGGCAAGGATTATTTCCTCATGGTCAGACGTATTTTGTCCAATTACTTTGATTTCCGGTTCCTTGGTAACAGGGTCTACTTTTACCCGTTCTATAGCCCCAACCGCTGCGCGCATGCCAAACTTAATCTGCGCACCTTCGAATGCAGGTCCGGTAGCACACGAAGCCGACAATATACCGGCGCGATTGCCAAAATTGATTTCACCATTGGTCCCGATATCAATAATTAGCGTCATTTTATCCTGTTTGTATGGCTCTTCCGCGATAAGCACAGCTACATTATCCGCACCGACAAACCCGGCTTCAATAGGCAAGCAGTGAATATATCCGCCCGGGGCAATAGTAATGCCAATTTCCCGAGCTTTAACAGTTACAGACTCTCTAATTGCCGAAGTAAACGGAACACTTCCGATATACTGAGGATTTATTTTTAACGCAATATGATGCATGACAGTGTTAAAAACAAGAATGATCTCAAAAACATGATCAGGCTGAATCCCTGCCGACCCGGTCATCCGTTTTACCAGCGTATTTATATCATCAATAACGGACTGCTGCAATAGGGAAAGGCCGTCATCATTCATCATGCAGTAACTGATACGGGATATGACATCATCACCGTACCGCACCTGATTATTCATCATTGAATCTTGTGTCAAAACATCACCGGTCACAAGATCACACAGATAAGCGGCAATTGTAGTTGTCCCAACATCCACGGCAATACCATAGGCCTTACTTTCAGATCCCGGCGCTACAGCAATGATTTCGGTGTCATTCCACACCGCAACGGTGACCTTCCAGCCGCTTTGGCGCAAGACATCAGGAAGCCTTAGCAGTACACGGTAGTCAATGGTTATATTCTTGTCAATCTGAATAAACCTGCTTAACAAAGCATCTTTCAGGCGGGCAAAGTCATCCCTAAAGTCCTCCAAAGTAGGCTTATTCAGTTCCACATAATACAGGTTTATCGCCGGTTTTAACTCAAGCGCCACATGTCTTCCGGTTTCTAAAACAATTTGGTTGGCACCCCTGCTTTGCTCCGGAACAAACACTACAACATCTCCATATATCCGGGCACAGCATGCCAGGCGGTAATTACCGGCCAGTTCCGCCGGAGTGAGCACTTTTCGTTCTTTTTCGCTCAGCGGGGACAAATTGGACATTGCGGAGTCAATAATGACTTTACATTTACCGCATATTTCGCCCCCTCCACAGGGAGCTTCAATAGCAACACCTAAATTTCTGGAAGCTTGAAGTAAATTTTCCCCGGCGGAAACCAGTCCCCGGCAGCCTGCCGGCTGAAAAACGACAGTGTATTGCATGTCAATATCTCCATATGGCGGAGAGTCCGGGAGTCGCACCCGGCTACATGAATTTAGAGTTCATGCGATCTCTACGATCCACCCTCCGTAATAATGTATTGCCCCCTGAAAGAAATTCCGGGATACAGGCGCGAAATTCCCTTCAGGGGGAATTTTCACCTGTTTATTTTTCAGTCCAGTAATCCAGTCCTAAACCAGTCAGAATCTTGACTGCTTCATCATATACGTCAAGATATTCCTGAGACGGAACCAGTTTTACCACATCGTAACATTCCTCAAAAGGCTTTCCTTTCGGAGCATTTTTATAGTCTTTTTCATAAAGAGCTACAAGCTTATCCAATATTTCATTTACTTTTTCGGTTTCCATTCCGGCTACAGCCCGCGCTGCTTCAGCCATCATTCTGGCTTCCATACCGGTAGTATAATTGGTAGCTACGCCTTTGCTGGCCGCAACCCCTGATAATACCTCCCTGCCGCTGGCGGTGTCAGTAATCGCCTGGGCTGCTGTTTCCAATAAGCACATAACTGTGCAAGGACCTGCCAGAGTATAGTATTGATTACCCAGCATCAAATTGGTGTTGGCCTCAATGGCCATGGCGCAGTGACCGGCTACAGCAAGAGCCTCTCTGGCTGTAGTTATACCCCAGCGCACATGAACCGGGCCATCCAAATGCCAGGTCGCCTGAGTCATAACAAAGGCATTGAGGGTGGTTGCTACGTCAACGATGGTTGTTTCTTCCAACCCACCTGCATAGCCTCCATAGATAGGCATCTGTTCACACATGATCATATCTCCGGCTAAAACATAATGAGCAGTGAACACCAATGCACCTACATCGATCTTCAGCTCATTGAGCTGGGATACTTCATGGCTGTCAGAAGGCCTCATGCCGCCAGGAAAATCGGCTGCGATTACTCCTGCCGGTGACAGCGAAGTTTCATTCCCCTAGAGGCCCATGCCGGTACGTCCGGCTCTGTCCTGCGCAGCCCGCACCAGAATGGCTTCTGACTTTACGGCTGCAATTTCCCACGGGCTGCCGGGAACCGGATCATACCCCTTGATTGTCTGGAGAACCCCGTCAACAATGGTATCGACGAGTGGCTCCTGGGCATAAGACTGATGTATTGCCAGGAATTGATCCTCTGAACACGGGGCTCCGGTAGGGCCGCCCTGAATAATTGGCGGCTTTTTATCTTTATAGCTGCGCGGCGTCAGTACTACCGCCTGTTTGCCTTCCCCATAAACAGCGCGGGTTGGCGCCGCCTTTATGGAAGCAAGCACTTCGTCTCTGGTATACTTGATTACCCTATTGGTATCGATGCAATATACGCCGCATTCCACAAGCATTTCCAAACCTGCTTTAAACAAGTTATTGATTAGTTCTTTGTCGGTAGGAATAATTTGTTTCTTATCCATTTTGATGCCATATTTTTGTTTTAACCTAGCTGCGGTTTGCGGGATAATTTTAAAATCCCATTCTTTTTCTTCGATTTTCGGGCCGGTTTTGGCTCTTTCGTATACGTCAAACACGGTTAACGCTTTAGGAATTGTCACTTAGCTCACCCCCCGTAATTCAGCCATTAAGGCTTTTGCTTTTTCGACAGCCTCGGACGCTGTCTCAGCATAGGCATCCCCGCCGATTTTCTTCACCCATTCAGCCGATACCGGCGCACCGCCAAACATGCATTTATACTTATCGCGGATACCTTCTTCTTTTAACATGTTAATAATATCCCGTTGCGCCGGCATAGTAGTTGTCATCAGCGCGGCACCGGCAATAATGTCAACATTGTACTCTTTAGCTTTGCTTATTACTTCTGCAACCGCTACATCTCTGCCTAAGTCAATCACTTCAAAGCCACTGGCTGACAGCATCGTTTTAACAATGTTTTTTCCGATATCATGGATATCGCCCTGCACAGTATGCAGCAAAATTTTGCCTTTACTTGCTTTTCCCTTTTGTTCTTCCGGAATGGCCTCTTTCAAAATAGCTACTGCTGCTTCAAAGGCTTCAGCCGCAACAACAAGCTGAGGCACAAAGGCTTCACCTTCATCGAAAAGATCACTCATCGTTTGCATGCCGGCAGCCAAGCCGTCATTTATGGCAACGATGGGATCGATTTTGGCAGCGATCGCCTCTCTTGCCGCTTCTTCGGCCATGTCACTGTCCATTTCTTCAATTGACTTTTTTAGCTTTTCTAAAATTTCACTTTGCTCCATTGAAGTTTACTACCCTCCCATTCTTTTTATTAAATTTGTCCAGGTTGGTTTCATATTAATTTGTTACTCACCTCGCAAATTATAATTAATTTAATTTATATGAAAACTTCCCGGAACAACAAAATTAATTATTTTCTTATAAAAAAGTACCTTTATTTAAGTAATAATTATAAGAATGCTTTAATCTATTTCGGTACACTTAATAACGGTAATTATTTATTTGTTAATTTATGAATCGTATTATATCACCTTTGTTTACCAAAAGCAATAGTCTTATTTTAACTATTTTTATTAATATTTTTAATTTATAATATCAATTTTTATCCTATATCGTCTATTAAATTATTACCTTTAATGAACTATACGATCTTAGAAAATCAGACCTGATTTGCATTGATTTTTTTGCGATTATAACAGTATGAAATTATTTGAACATATAGGCGCTTTATAAACCACTCTTGTGAAGAACTCAATGAATAATAAAAAAAGCCAACGACAAGCGCACCGTCCGCTCATCATTGACCTTTTATGCATTATGCATTAGTTTCGATTTTTAATTCACTAGCAAAATACTCCCGGCAACAGTTTTCTACAAGGATTCATTCATTCATTGACTCGGATGATGATTTAATATACATTCTATGTTTACTCGGAGGAACAACAATCGACTTTTTATCCGCCGATTTTAATATTTTACGCACTGTCTCAATAGAAATCGAGCGCCCTATTTTTTCTTTGGCAACTTCCGTTAAATAGGCTAAAGTCCAGTTTTTGGGCACTTCCGGCTGACTACATGCCAGTTTGATAATTTCCAGCCTTTCTTCTTCCGTAAATACATCCGGCGCACCGCTTCTTTCCAGATCAAGAATTCCTTCAAGCCTTTTTTCCGCAAACCGGTTTCTCCATTTACGGCAAGTTTTTTCCGAAACATTTAGTATTTTGGCAATTTCCGTGCATTCCTTACCCTCTGCCGCCAAAAGAACAATTCTTGACCTAATGTAGAGTCTTTTTTCAATTTTATGACCCTTTATATTTTTTTCCAACTCTGTTCTTTCTTCTTCTGTTAATTCAATCTTGACTGCTACCCTAGGCATAAACTCAACCTTTCATTGGGTTACCCCCGAAAAATAAGCAAAAAAATCCAAGGGCATAATGCTATTGCACAAAATAAAAATATCTTTAAAACAATCAGGCGTATCATATCAGTTTCTTATTAAATTGTCAAGTCAAACATGACCACTTTACCCCAAATTTGCCACCGCTCTTTTTTCCGCCATTAATACCTTTGCTTTTTCAACCGCTTCTGAAGCTGTCGCAGCGTAGGCGTCTCCACCGATTTTTTCGACCCATGCGACTGATACCGGAGCACCGCCAAACATGCATTTAAACTGTCCGCGTATACCTTCTTCCTTGAGAGCTTCGATAATATCGCGCTGCGCCGGCATAGTAGTCCGCATCAACGCCGTAGCTACAATGATGTCAACAGCATACTCTTTTGCTTTGCTGACTACTTCCGGTGTTGCCACATCCCTGCCAAGATCAATTACCTCGAAACCACTGGCGCCCAACATAGTCTTGACAATATTTTTACCAATATCATGAATATCCCCCTGAACAGTATAAATCAGCACCTTTCCCAGCGGTTCCCTTAATTTTCCATTTCGGGCCATAGCCTTCGTCAAGACAGCCACTCCCATTTCAAAAGCTTCAGCAGCAACCAGCAGATGTGGTACAAATGCTTCTCCCTCGTCAAACAGGTCACTTATTGTTTTCATCCCTCTGGCCAGTCCCTCATTAATGGCGACAATAGGGTCGGTCCCTGCCGCAATTGCCTCTCTGGCCGCTTTTTCAGCCAAAGACGCTTCCATTTCTTCCACCGATTTTCTCAACTTTTCCAAAATCTGCCGATACCGCTCAACCATTCTTTGTCCATTAATTCTCTTCACTTTACCCCTATTTTTACCCCTATTATAGATGCAATTTGCATTTATCAAAAATATTTGATTTAGCGTTTAAATTTTATTAATTCACCCTGCAATTTTAAGATAGTTCCCACAAAGGATAAAAGAAAGGAGCTTAATTATGAACGCAAATGTTATGAAAAAGTTATGCGCTATCCTGGGTATACTGTTCGTTTTCACTGTACTTTTGGCCTCTGCCGTTTTTGCTGAAGAAACTGCCGCACCGGCTGAACCACCAAAAATTGATACCGGCGACACCACCTTTGTATTGATAAGCGCAGCGCTTGTAATGTTAATGACTCCAGGTCTGGCTCTCTTTTACGGAGGAATGGTCCGGACCAAGAACGTACTCAGCACCATAATGCAAAGTTTCATCTGCCTTGGTATAATTTCAATTCAATGGGTCCTCTGGGGTTATTCGCTTGCTTTTGGTCCTGATATCAATCATCTGATAGGAAGCCTGGATTGGATTGGACTAAATGGTGTCGGCGTTGATCCAAACGCTGACTATTCTGCTACCATTCCTCAATATGCGTTCATGATTTTCCAAGGAGTGTTTGCGATTATTACCCCGGCAATCATTGCCGGCTCTGTGGGTGAGCGCGTCAAATTTCCTGCATACATTGCCTTCGTCTTGCTGTGGGCCACTTTTGTATATGATCCTGTTGCCCACTGGGTATGGGGTGTCGGCGGTTGGTTGCGTGAAAATGGGGTGCTCGACTTTGCCGGCGGCACTGTAGTACATATCATCTCCGGTGTATCCGGTCTGGTGTTTGCCTTAATGATCGGTAAACGTAAAGGGTATGGCAGTGAAGTAATGGCGCCGCATCATCTGCCCATGACTGTTTTGGGCGCCGCCCTCCTGTGGTTTGGCTGGTATGGTTTTAACGCCGGTAGTGCCCTTGGTGCCAGCGGCCTTGCCGTCGCCGCTTTTGTGACAACCCACACTGCTGCTGCCGCCGCTACTGTCTCCTGGGTATTTGCCGAATGGCTGTATCATGGTAAACCTACCCTTCTCGGCGCAGCCTCCGGTTGTATAGCAGGTCTTGTCGTTATTACTCCTGCCGCCGGTTTCGTTAGTATAATGTCGGCGCTGATAATGGGGCTACTGGGTGGAGTCATTTGCTTCTTTTCAGTAGCAGTAGCCAAAACCAAGTTAGGCTATGATGATTCGCTGGATGCCTTCGGAGTTCACGGCGTTGGCGGCACCTTTGGCGCTATTGCTACCGGCATATTTGCCTCAACGGCTGTTAACCCGGCTGGCGCCGACGGCCTGCTGACAGGAAATGCCTCCCAAGTAGTAAGCCAAATCATCGGAGCCGGTACCTGCTGGCTATTCGCTGCTGTTATGACGTTTATTATTGTCAAATTCATCGGCTTGTTCATGCAAATCACGGCCGATGCCGAGCAACAAGTTCAAGGTATGGATATTACCGAACATGGTGAACGCGGCTATGCCTATCAGGACCTTATTACCGGCTCACCTCTTAGTATTCCGGTAACCGGTTTTTCCAACGAGCAAGTAGCCGTCAAAAAAACAACTCTGGCATAACCTTCAGGTCAGCCGAGTAAAGGAGGGAAAAACGTATGAGGCCAATAACAAAAATCGATATTATCACCCGGCCGGAAAAATTAGATGCACTCAAAGAAGCTATGAACAAAATTAATGTAACCGGTATGACAGTTACTCAAGTTTATGGCTGTGGTCTAAGCAAAGGACATAAAGAAATCTATCGCGGTCAAGAATATGCTATCAATTTGGTACCGAAAGTTAAAATTGAAATTGTGGTCTGCGAAGTTCCGGTAGAGCGCGTGATAGAAACGGCAAAAATCGTATGTCGCACCGGAAAAATGGGCGATGGCAAAATTTTTGTATATCCCCTTACGAACGCCGTGCGTATCCGCACCGGCGAAGAAGGTGATATCGCTATTATGGATCCGAAAAATCTGTAAATCATTACCCACGTAATATAATACTGCGGCTTGCCGCTTATTCGCATGACGAGCGTAAAGTCGTCAAAATGATAGGGACTAATCTGTTTCATAGCAGATAGCCCCTTTTTTTATGATTACCGAGATATCACTCCTTTACTATCATCATAATTTCAATAAATACTGTGATATTTGCAGCCGCTCCGTGTGATTTCGATCATAGTGCCATAAATACCATCATGGTAAAATATGTATCAAAAGGGGTGATTACGATGGACAAGACTTTGGTAAGACTGTCTGAAAAAATTGAAGTATTGCGGGAAAAATTACATAGGCGAGCAGAAACCATGAGCTTGTCCCATCCTGATATTATGCGTTTAAGTCGTAGATTGGACAAACTAATCTATAAATACCAGTACTATGCACGAAATCTAAAAAATACCCTAAAATACTGACCCCACCCAAATAAAGGGCCCCGTAGTTTTCACACAGACGGCAGCCCCTTTACTCAATACCTGATATTCAGTTACCCGGCTGTTGCCAGTTCGAGTTTAGCCTTGATTACCTCATAAACCTCTTCCCAAACAACAATCGGTGTTTTGGCGAAGCCATTGAATACTGTGGCTGAAGCTGAAGTGTAGGCGCCACAATTAGGCACCAGGATTAAGTCGCCAATTTCCAGCGGCACAGTTGGTTTATCCCGGAACATAATGTCAAGAGAATCACAGCTCGGACCGGCGAAAGTAGCCTGAATTCGCTTGCCCGTCTTGAAAGTCTCAAGTTCAAAATCCCAATGGTCAAAAATAACGCCGGAGAACGTGCCGTACAAACCGTCGTCAAGAAAATACCATTGCTGGTTATTACGCACTTTTGTGCCAATAACCTGGGTAATGAGGTTAACCGCCGTGCCGCAGATATACCGGCCGGGCTCGGCCCAAATTTCAGTGTCAGGAAAGTATTGCTTTATTGTCTTAAAAATGCCGGCAGCCATCGCCGCAACATCAGGTTGTTCAGTTAGCGTCGGAATGGGGAACCCGCCGCCAATGTCAAGTATCCGGAGGTTAAGGCCCCGGCAGGCGGCAGCGTCAAAAACCTTACGGCAAATTTTAAGCGCGTCAAGGTAAGCGTCATTACCGATAGATTGGCTGCCCACGTGGAAGCACAACCCGGCAACATCCAACCCGGCCGCATGAGCTTTAGTCAGAAGGTCGAGCGCTTCATCAGGGTGAGCACCGAATTTTTTGTTAAGATCAACAAGCGCCCGGGGATTGTCCACCCGGATCCGGAGAAGCACAGTACCGCCGGGTATAGCAGCCGCCATTTTGTCTATTTCACTTTCACTGTCAAACGTAAATTTGTTGACGCCAATAGCACGGGCCACATTAAGCCCGCCGGCCGTTTTTACCGGATTGGCGTACACCATACGTTCTGAATCAATGCCCAACTGGTTAAGCAGGCGCATTTCGCCGTCTGAAGCGACATCAAAATAGCCGCCAAGCGCGTTAAGTTTCCGGATAATACGCTCATCCGGATTGGCTTTGACGGCATAGTATATTTTTACATCTGGCAGATTTTCGGCCAGCAAATTATAGTTAAGTTCAATTTGTTCCAATGACAGCACCAACAACGGTGTGCTGTAGGTATCGGCCAGTGCCTTTACAGCATCCTGGGATAACCTAAAATATTTCACTTATCATCGCTCCTTCACGTTCAAAAGTTTTGTCGAAAGTACTATATGATTGTATCATAACTGCTTTAAAGTGCAAGAGATTTTTTTGTTAAAATAAAACCGCATATCCATAATAGAATACGCGGGAAAATCGCTTATTAATCCTGGCTTTGTTAGGCAATTTTGCAGTCCTTTCCTAGGAATTTGGCATGCCGTGAATACAAGCTTTTGATATGTTAAAGCAACAGCTTCAGCGTTGCCCTGGCCATAATTTCCATAGCATACGCCAGCGCTTGTTCATCAATATCAAATTTAGGATGATGGTGCGGATGCACAATGCCGGCATCACAATTGCCTGCGCCAATCAGCATGAAAGCGCCAGGCACGCGTTCCAGGTAGTAGCCAAAGTCTTCACCAGCCATAACCGGCTTGATTGCCACTACCCCGGTGTTACCCAGCGTCTCGTGCCCGGCTGCCGCCACAGTCTCGACTATTTCTCCGGAGTGATTGACAACAGGGGGATACCCTGCGTAAAAATTAACTGTACACCCGGCGCCGGCAGCCTGACAAATACCGGCAGCTATTTCCTCAATGCGATTGAAAATATGTTGACGGAGCTCAGTGTCAAATACCCGGACAGTTCCGGTAATTAAAGCCTTATCGGCAATAATATTTGATACTTCACCGGCTTTGAACACACCGACCGATACTACCGCTGGCGTTTGCGGGTCAACGCTGCGGCTGACCAGCGTATTAAGCGCAACCACAATTTGGGATCCGGTCAAAAGGGCATCTACCGTCTGGTGCGGCATTGATGCATGCCCGCCCCGGCCTTGCACGGTAATACTGAACTCGTTGGCTGATGCCATAATTGGCCCGGATACTATTCCCATTGTCCCTACGGCCAGCGGCTGCCAGAGGTGGGCCCCCAGCACAGCGTCTACACCGTCAAGCGCACCGGCAGCAATCAGGTTAAGCGCACCGCCAGGCAGTTGTTCTTCGCCGGGTTGAAATAATAACCGCACCCTGCCGGGCAGTTCCTGCCGTAAACCGGCAAAAATTTTGGCCAAGCCAAGCAATATGGCCATATGGCCGTCGTGACCGCAGGCGTGGCACACACCAGGATTTTGTGAGCGATATGGCTTATCCAGCTCTTCACTCAAAGCCAGCGCATCCATATCGGCTCTTAGTGCCACTGTTTTTCCCGGACGTTCACCCGCAATTTCAGCAATAACGCCTGTGCCGGCCGCCGGTCTGGCGTCAATACCCATAGCACTAAGTTCGGCCAAAATTTTTTGTTGAGTACTGGCTTCCTGAAAAGCAACCTCAGGATAGGCGTGAAAATAGCGGCGCATATTTTGTACATAACCAAACTCTCGCTCAATCAATTTCTTGATATTGTTCACAACTTCAGCCTCCTTTACTACTGGTGTTCGCTGCCACCCGGCAAATCCCTTCCCGCTGAATAAGAGTGACAAACTATTGAGCTTGTGGTAAATTATAACTATAATAGCTTGTGCCCTTGCTGGAGAAACTGATATAAAATAACCATGATGAGAGGAGAATGCTTTTATGACCACTCAACTTACTTACGCTCAGTATGCGGCAGAGACCGCCGAACTTATACCCAAAAATGCCTTTATGACCACTGCCCACAGCGGAAAAATCAATACCATGACCATTGGCTGGGGCAGTGTCGGCATTATCTGGCGCAAGCCCATCTTTACCGCCCTGGTGCGTCAATCCCGCTTTACCAAAGAGCTTGTTGAAAAAAGTGGTGAATTTACCATTACTCTGCCGTTGGCGGATATGAAGGAAGCTTTGGCGCTGTGTGGCACCAAATCAGGACGCGACATGGACAAAATTGCCGCCGCCAACCTTAAACTGGCTGACGGTCAGGCGGTAGCCACGCCAATAATTGCCGCCCCCGGCCTGCAACTGGAATGCAAAGTTGTCTATAAGCAAACCATGCTTCCCGAAAACCTTGACGCCAATTACCAGGCTAATTGTTACGCCGACGGGGACTATCACACCATGTACTTTGGCGAAATCGTCGCCGCCTATAAAACCGAATAAGGTGCAAGTAAAATAAGCGCCGGCGGATAACCGCCGGCGCTTATTTTACTTGCCGCATAAACTTCAACTAGTCATTTGCCGCAGCGTTGTCCCGGGCTGCCCGGGCCTCGTGCCAGGCATCCCGGGCTAAGTTTGTCACTCTGGGTTCAAGTTTGGCTGCCGGACTGCTCACTACTTTACTAAGATATACGAGTGCCTTTTCGGTCTGTCCGGTCCGGCGCGCTAATTCCCCAATCAAATAGGTTACCGCCGCTTCGCTAAGATTACCGATGGGCAGCCGCTCCCGCATTAATGCTTGCTCATAATATTCGCCGGCTTTGATCAAGGAAGTTTTTTCCTCATCAGTATCCTGGCCTTCGCGGTACAACCAGCCCAGTTTCAAATATAGCTCAGCCAGCCGGCTGGCCGGGGCAGCAATAAGATCGGCAAAGAAAAGAGCCAGCTTATATGTGGCAATAGCTTGCTCACGGGTGCGCTCGCCGCTAAAATTAACATTAACGGTTCGCTGGGACAAAAATTTGGCAATCTTATCCTTGGCGGCAACAGATATGTCGTCAAAATAGGTGTCGGCAGCCGCGTAACCGCAGTTAGAGCATACCCACACTGTGTAATAATAAGGATTTACATCCTTAAAATATGCGCAAAAATCACTATCCTGCTTTACCATCACCTGACGGCTACGCACCCGGGTAACGCTAAATTTCTGTTTACATATAGGACATTCTTTTTCTACTGAATATGTCGGCTCAGCCATAACATCTCCTCCATATATACCTTACCATAATAGCCCCGGTGTCTCAAGCACTATTTACCAGATCATGCTGCAGCCTCCACAGATGGTAAAACATTCCCTTGGCAGTCAGTAATTCAGGCAGTGTGCCCCGCTCGGCAATACACCCCCTATCCAGAACAATGATTTCATCCATAGCTTCCAGTCCGGTCAGACGGTGGGTTATCAAGATTACTGCCCGTGCACCTGCCGCGTATAAAATATTCTCCATAACAATTCCTTCAGCTTTAGCGTCAAGCCCGGCTGTCGGTTCGTCCAAAAGCCAAACCGGTGCACCTTTCAAGAGGGCCCGGGCCAACGCAATACGCTGACGTTCACCACCGGAAAGGGCCAGCCCGTTTTGGCCTGTTGCTGTTTCCAGGCCTTGAGGCAGCCTGTCAATAAATTCGTCCAGCATTGCCCCGGTAACGGCTGCAGCCAGCTCCACGGGCGTAGCGTCAGGTTTAGCCAACAAAATATTATCGCGAATTGTCGCGTTAAATAAATAGGTATCCTGGCTGACTACACTAAACAGGCGGCGCACTTCCTCCGGCGGATAACTCCTAACCCCGCGCCTGTTTATACAAAGCGAACCGGCAGTGTAGTCCCAAAAGCGCAGGATCAGCCCGGCCAGGCTGCTTTTGCCTGCGCCGCTTGGCCCAACTATCGCCAGCCGCTTGCCTGGCGGCAGATCAAAGGATATGCCGGTTAGCGCCGGCGGTAAATCCGGCTGATAAGTAAACGACAAGTCCCGGGCCGAAAGCTCAATGCAACTTGTTGATACGGTCTCAACACCTGAATGGGAAACACCGGGCGGCATACCGGCTACGGCGGCAAGCCGCCCCATGGCGGCAGCACTTTCCTTAACATAGTAGACTACTGCCGGTAACGGCAAGATGGCCTCAAAACCGGCCTGTATAGCAAGGGCGATTACCGCCAGGTAGATCCCGGCCAGCCCCCCGCCGGTAACGAGCGGCGCCGCCAACGCGATAACAGCGATAACTGTCAGGTTCATGCTTAATGCCCCCAGAGCGTCTGCTAAGGACGTTATTGCATTAGACCGCGTTTGGCAAGCAATAAACCGGGCGTTTACAGCCGCCACTTTAGCAGCCTGAGCATCAGCCTGGCCAAAAGCGGCCAGTTCTGTCACCCCTTCAATACTGTCAGCCAGGCAGCCGTTAAGCCGGGACCTGGCGTCAACGACACCACGTCCGGCCACCCCCTCCAACCAGCCAATTACCGCCGGTATGCCACAACCTGCCGCCAGCAGGGCCCCGGTTACCGGCCAGGCAAGCGGCGGCGCCAGCCAAGCCACCAGACCCACTGTTGCGGCAACGGCCAACACGGCAATAAACGCCGGAAATAGAGCCCGCAGATAGAAATATTTCAAAGTTTCGACATCAGCTACCAGCCGGCTGAAAATATCACCCTTGCCTAGCTTCGCCAAACCCACGGGAGCCAGTGGCTCAAGCACACCGTACAGCCATACCCTGATGTCGGCCAGCAACCGAAAAGTAACATCATGGCTGAGATACCGTTCTAAATAGCGGCATACCGCACGTGACAGGCCAAAAAAGCGCACGCCGACAATGGCCACCGACAGTTCGGCCACCGGCGGATGCAACGCTGCTGCCGAAATCAGCCAGGCCGAGGTAGCTAACAGGCCGACATTCGACAATATGGTGAGACTGCCCAGCACACAGGCCGCAGCAGCCACCAGCAGCGTCCGGCGGCTGCCAAGAATAATTTTAAACACAATATCCCTCCCCGGCCTGGGAAGCGGCCACCAATTGGCTGTACAACCCGGCTTGGCCCAAAAGTTCGGCGTGCGTCCCGCTCTCGGCTATTTGGCCGCCTGTCAGCACAATGATTCGATCGGCTTGACGCACAGTTGTCAGGCGGTGGTCAATAATAATAGCTGTTCGCCCGGTAAGCAGCCGCGCCAATGCAGCGTCCATGGCCGCCTGAGCTGCCGGGTCAAGCCCCCGTGCCGCCTCATCCAAAATAATCAGCGGCGCATCCTGCAAAAACGCTCTGGCAACTGCCAGCCGTTGCCGTTCGCCGCCACTGATCCCCTGTCCGCCTTCGCCTACCGGAGTATCATAACCTTTGGGCAAACGGATAATAAACTCATGCGCCCCGGCTGCCTTAGCAGCGTCAATCACGGCAGTAAGTGAAGCGTCAGGCCGCACCATCCGGATGTTATCGGCAACTGTACCTTGAAACAAGTGAGGCCGTTGGGGCACAAACGCTACCTGCCGCAGCCAGTCGGCCCGTTTAAGAGTATTAAGGTCTATGCCGTTCACCGTTATTTTTCCCGCGGCAGGCAAAATAAAGCCCAGCAGCAGTGCCGCCACCGTACTCTTGCCGGCGCCACTCGGACCAACTATAGCGATATGCTCGCCGGCGTTAATCGTAAATGACACCCCGGCTAGAGCCGGACGCTCCCCGCCCTGGTAAGCTGCGTAAACATCGTGAAATTCAATTGCTATACGCTGCTGTACCGGCAGCGGCACATGGCCGCCGGTTGCCTGCGCGCCAGTCAAAGCGAACAGCCGGAAAATATCAGCCGCAGCCGTTGTACCCGCCATCCCGGCGTGAAACTGGCTGCCTAGCAGTCTGAGCGGCAAATAATATTCAGGCGCCAACAAAAGCACAAACAAGGCCTGAGCAAACGTCACTTCACTATATACCAGTCTAAGGCCCACCGTCACCGCCACCAGCGCGGTACTGATAGTGGCTAGGAGTTCGAGCACCAGAGCCGACAAAAATGCTACTTTCAGAACATCCATGGTAGCCTCGCGGAATTCTTTGCTCACCCTGGCAATTACTGCCGTCTGTTCACTACTCCGGCCAAACAGTTTCAATGTCGTCAGTCCGGCCAGTACATCGAGAAAATGAGCACTCAGGCGATTTAGCGTTTCCCACTGCCTGGCGTTCATCTTTTCGGCAACTTTGCCGATAAGAATCATGAAGACCGGAATGAGCGGGGCTGTAATCAGCATGATAACAGCCGAAGTCAAATCAAGCGCTCCGACGATCAGCAAAATAGATGCCGGGATAACGACCGCCTTGGCCAGTTGCGGCAAATATCTGGAGAAATAAGCTTCAAGATTTTCTACTCCTTCGCTTAAGACATTAACCAGTTCTCCGGCAGGCTGCCGGGCCAGCGCTACCGGGCCAAGCCCGAAAAGATGGCTGATCAACCGTTGCCGAATGCCGGTCTTGACGGCTGCCGCCAGCTTAAAAGCCAGCACTCCTTCCAGGTAGCTAACAGCCGCCCGTAGCAGCGCCAAGCTAAACAACAGCCACAATATTCCGGCCACAGCGGCTAAATCTTGCTTGCCCAAAAATATCCGGTCAATGGCCTGGGTAAGCAAATATGCCTGAGCAACCACCAGCGCTCCGCCACCTGCTCCCAGTCCGGCAACGGCAGCTAACAAACCCCGGTGTGCAAGCGCTTCTATCCCTAACTGTCTGTTTACCACTTTAGAATCACCTCAATGTAAAGAGAAAACCGCCAAAAAGACGGCGGTTTTTGCTGTAAATAAAAATTCATATACTACAGCCAGAGCCATATTCCTGCTATTAACTGACAATTATTTTATGTAAATAATTTAAATATCGCAAGCCCGGTCTGGAATAATTTACATATCCTGTCCGACAAAGTCGGCAACTGCCATAATCGTGAAAAAAATGCCGAGCCCCGTTATTGAGGCTCAGCATTTTTACGGCTGCCTGATCACCGATCCGGTTTCTTCCAATTGGTCAACATCAACATGGAGCGTGTTGCGTTTTTCCAAATAAGTGACATGGGCAGTATTGTGTTCTTTATCAACATCTTCAATCCAGACATAGTTGTTGCGGTACTTAACACCGATAATATCGGGCGATTTCATTATTTCCTCGGCTCTTGTCACCTTCATCGCCAATCACTCCTTTTTAGGAGTAGTATTTCACACAGCGCTCAGTTTCATGCCTGCCGATGTCACAGGCAATTTGTCCGCCCAGCAGCATGGCGATTAAATCAATTACGACTGCCGCCGTTTGGCCATCTTGGTCTAACAGCGGATTACACTCGACAAACTCGGCAGAAGTTAAAGGAAAAGAGAGCCAAGAATTATTTCTTGACTCCTTTTGGCTCCAGAATACTTCTTATTATGTTTCGTTTTCGTTATCAAACTGTTCCAGCGGCAGGCAGTTTTCCCTGAGCAAAGCCAATAATTCAAGGTCAACGAATTTTCCTAAATGAAACGCGGCATGTCGCAGTGTGCCTTCATAGCGGTAACCGCACTTTTCCGCTACGCGGCGACTGGAATGGTTGCCGGCGATAACGGTAACCTGCAACCGGGGAATGGGTTTAACGGCAAAGAGAAACGACGAAAAGAGCGCTAAAGCCTCAGACATGTATCCCTTCCCCCGGTCGCGCCGTTTATAGATTTGATAACCTAGCTCATAGCCTGCACGGTAATCAGCATTTCTGAAATAGATAATTTCTCCCAGAATGTTGTCCTGCTTATCAGTGATCAGCATCCTGCCAAAGTCATCATGCCAAAAACCCCGCTCGTTAAACCCGCGGCGAAAAGCCGGCTCGGCAGGAATCTCAAGCAACCAGTGTTCACCTACTTCCGCAACGTCGGTCATAAGTTTATAAATTAATTCAAGATCAGACTCCCATACTGTCCGCAAATTAATTTTTTTGCCTTGAAGCATATGTTACACCTCACAAATACCTTGCGCCTTCTCGGATCCTACACATTAAATATATGTACTGTCGAGAATATTTATTTGAACCTCAATACTCATCCGCACGATGTCCCATTTATCCTCAACAAATATAAACAGCTTACATAAGCTACGCCTTGTAAGCTATTTATTATATACTATCTACGACAAACTCATTTGTCAAGCTAAACCCATTCTCCTAGGCACACACGCTCTTTGTGTGGTTGTACCAAATTAACCCAATTTTAATACTGTGTTAACAATTAATTGAGTTTTTTCTTCCATAATAATCTTGTACAAACTCAAATTCATTAAGGAGGCGGTATTTTAGTGAGCAGAAAAAAAAGCTGGTTCTTCATAGCCGCAGTTGTTGGCGCTTTCATTGTAGCACTGATAGCTTATGCAGTCCCCAAACAGCCAGCGGCTATTGCCGGGGAAGAAAGCGGTTATTACGGGAAGAAAGCAAAATACGTATTTTATTTCATCGGTGATGGCATGGCTATGCCGCAAATTAATTCAACTGAAATTTTCAAAGGTACCCTTAGCAGTAGTAACCCAATGTATAAAGATAAACTGAATTTTACTATTTTCCCTTATCAAGGAATGCAGACAACCCACTCGACCAATAGCTTCATCACTGATTCTGCGGCTGCCGGCACCGCTCTGGCATCCGGGCACAAAACGGATAACGATGTTTTAGGTGTAGACCCGACAAATAAAATCAAATTTAAAACCATGGCTGAAATGGCCAAAGAAAAAGGTATGAAAGTCGGCATTGTTTCCAGCGTATCTATCGACCATGCAACTCCCGGCGCATTCTATGCCCATGAACCTAGCCGCAATAACTTCTACGAAATTGCTCTGGCTATGGGTGACAGCGGTTTCGACTATTTTGCCGGCGGTGGCCTGTTAGCGCCTACCGGTAAGAAGAAAGACCGTCCGGACGCTTTGGAGATTGCCAAGCAAAAAGGCTATAAAGTAGTCAACAATCAAGACGAAATTATGAACCTCAGTAAAAATGACGGAAAAGTAATTGCCATTCAGCCCGGTCTCGCAGCAGATGAGGCTATGCAGTATGAAATCGACCGCACCAACCAATTGTCGCTTGCCGACTTCACCCGCAAAGGTATTGAATTACTCGACAATCCCAACGGCTTCTTTATGATGGTTGAAGGTGGTAAAGTTGACTGGGCTTGCCATGCTAACGACGCCGCAACAACCGTCCGTGATGTAACGGCATTTGATAATGCCATTGCCGAAGCACTCAAGTTTTACGCAAAACATCCTAATGAGACTCTTATTGTTGTTACCGGCGACCATGAAACCGGCGGTATGTCCATAGGTTTTGCCGGTACCAAGTATGAAACTTTCGTTAGTAAAATCAATAAACAAACCATGTCGTTTGAAGAATTTGACAAAAAAATTAAAGCATATCGCGCAATTGTTGGCGAAACCGGTGCAAACTTGCAAGATTGGCTGCCAATTCTCGCCAATGATTTCGGCCTGACCGAATTAACCGCTTATGATAAACAACGTTTGTCCGATGCTCTTGCCCAAAGCATGCTGGACCCGAAAAAGCGCGCCAAAGATGAACAAAGCTATCTCCTGTACGGTGGCTATGAGCCATTTTCCATAACTGTAACCCATATTCTTAACCAAAAAGCCGGCATCGGCTGGACGACTTACGCTCATACCGGCGTGGCTGTTCCTGTATTCGCCCAAGGTGTTGGCGGCGAAATGTTCCAGGGATACTATGATAACACCGATGTCGCGAAAAAAATGATGAGCATCATGGGTGTGAAATTCCAGTAATAAAGCATTATTAACAAATCTCACGAGTTGTTAAGATAGAGTGGGAGATTCTCCTACTCTATCTCTTTATATAGCCAGAAAGGAAAACTTAGCATGTTACATCAAACTCTGCGAGATAAAACCTTTGTTTTATTGGTGACAATCATCTCAATTTTCCTGTACTTTCTCCCCACAGGCTTTCCTGATCAAGATGACGGCTATGTCCGCAGCAAAGCAAAAGTGCTGTTTGTTGATAATGCAAATGTCCACCAGCGAGGCGTAGTCAAAACCGGGGTACAGGTGGTAAAGCTGGAAGTGGTTGACGGGCCGTTTCAAGGTCAGCAAATTGAAACCACCAATTCTTTACTTGGCAAATTGGAACTTGACAAGATTTTTCAAATCGGTGACACTGCTTTAGTGGTGATAAAAGGTCAACAAGGGCGCATCGAAGTTGCGAATCTTATTGACCACTATCGTCTTGATATCGAGGCGGTTTTGTTTGTACTGTTTGCGCTTTTCCTGTTTTGGTATGCCAGATGGACGGGCGTGAAATCCTTATTGTCATTTGTTTTTACGATTTTAGTACTATGGAAAGTGCTTTGGCCACTGTTTTTGAAAGGCTGGGACCCAATCATCATTTCTCTCTTAACTGTGTGCGCAATCGTTGCCTGTGTTACCTTTCTCGTTACCGGAATTACGCGAAAAGGGCTTGCCGCTTTTCTTGGCACCATGAGCGGCGCAATTGCGGCGTGTATTATGGCAGTTGTATTCGGGGCGCTGTTCAAAGTACATGGTGCGGTGGTTCCTTATGCGGAAACTCTGCTCCATGTAGGCTTTAGCCACATCGACCTGACAAAGGTATTTTTAGCCGGAATATTCCTGGCATCTTCAGGCGCAATGATGGATGTGGCGATGGATATTGCGGTATCGGTTGCGGAGTTAGTGGAAAAAAAACCGGACATTACCCGCAAAGAAGCCGTTGCATCAGGAATGAACGTAGGCCGGGCGGTGGTGGGAACAATGACAACAACATTGTTGTTAGCTTACTCAGGATCATTTACTGCATTAATGATGGTGTTTTTGGCGCAAGGTACTCCAGTCATAAACATTTTGAATTTGACTTACATTGCTGCGGAAGTTCTGCACACACTTGTGGGCAGCCTTGGGGTAGTGCTTGTCGCTCCGTTTACCGCTTTACTGGCCGGTTGGCTGCTTACGGGAACTGCCGCCAAAGGGCAATTGCCGCAGAATTTACAGCAAACCGGTAAATGTTGAGCCGCTGGTTTACCTCAAAAATATAGCTAATAAAACTGCAGCCAGTCTATTTAGAGGTTGGCTGCAGTTTTTTGCTTAAGTCATTACCTAAACCGCAAGGCTAACAAACAGGTTCTTTCACAGAATTTGATAAAGCAATCTCTATAGTATCCAATAAAGATTTACAGGCGTGTTGTTAGTATAAGCGTAAGTCAAGCGCCAGCGGTGGAGCGTTACTAACAACACGCCTAGAAAAAAATCTTTATCGGATACTATATATTCTGCCTTACCCAACACCGGTGATTATAATGTTGCCGGTGCGGCCAATTGTCAACTCCACGAAATGAGCACCCGCGTCCTTAATATCAGGGTGGTTTTTTAGCTTATCTGTCAGAAAGATTAACTGCTGATTGTCTGAGCCGCAGAGATAGCGGTCTGAAGGCCGGCCTATTTGGTAGGGGCCGGCTATCAGCAAATCGGCTTGTGCCAACAGCCTCTGCCAGGCGGGATTATTGGCACAAGCCAGTTCCTGGTAGTTATAGCCGGTAAAGACGACAATAGTTAGCCCGTGGTCTGACAGCAGTTCAGCCAGCACGGCCAGCGCGGCGGCTTGCGCAAAGGGTTCGCCGCCCGAAAAAGTGACGCCTTCAATACCTTCGATGGCTAGAATGCGGCCGGCCAATTCAGCCACAGGTACTAATTGGTTCTTGCGAAACTCCAGCATGTCCGGATTAAAGCAGCCTTCACACCGGCGGGGACACCCCTGCACCCACACTACCGCCCGAAGACCGGGACCGTTAACCTGTGATTTAGGCAAAAAGGCAGCCATGTTAACAACGCCGCCTTGCTGTTGATTGTACTCAACGCTCATCGCTGATTGCTCCTGACCTTAAATGGTTCGGCCGGCTGTTCATAATACTCTGGCGTCATTTCCCGCACTTTTACTTCGCCCAGCGCCTCTTCAATCGGCTTGGTAATATCCAGGCACTGACCGCCTTTAGCCCCGGCTACCTTAATGCTTACTTTGCCATTGGTGTCAATTGTTATTTCCAGCTCCTGCTTATCCATAGCTTACCGTCCTTTCCCCCAGTCCTGACTTTCAATTTCCAGGAGCACCGGCCCGGCGCCTGTTTCGCCGGCAATTTCGCCAGGATAGGACGCCGACTGGGCGCGGCCTTCCTGCAGCCATTGGCGGAGATATTGAATATTTTCCCGCTGCGAAACTGATAATGGCACCTGGCGTTTAAGGGAAACAACAATGTCCTCAGTTGTTATTTCGCGCATGTTATCACTAAAGGCCAGGTACATGGCATCAATGATTGCCTGTTCAATTTCAGCGCCCACATAGCCGTCCGACTCTTTAGCCAGGCGAGCGAGGTCAAAGTCTCGCGGCGAACGGTTGCGCCGCTTGAGATGAGCGGCAAAAATTTCGCGGCGCTCAGCCATATGGGGCAAGTCCAGGAAAAATATCTCGTCAAACCGGCCTTTGCGCATCAGCTCCGGCGGCAACGCGGCAATATTGTTGGCGGTGGCCACAACAAAGCAAGGCGCCTGTTTATCTTGCATCCAAGTTAAGAGGGTGGCAAATACCCGCTGGCTGGTACCGGCGTCACCATAGCCAAAGGCAAAAGCTTTCTCAATTTCGTCCACCCACAAAATGCAGGGGGCAATGGTCTCGGCAATATGGAGAGCGCGGCGGGTGCGGTCTTCCGACTCGCCAACATAAGCGCCAAACAGGGCGCCGACGTCAAGTCTTAAGAGCGGCAACTGCCAGAGGCTGCTAATCATCTTGGCCGTCAGGCTCTTGCCGGTGCCGGGGATGCCGACCATGGCAATGCCTTTAGGTGCAGGCAGACCATAGTCGCGGGCGTCTTTGGTAAAGGCCTGTTCTCTAAGCCGCAGCCAGTCCTTGAGCACGCCCAGACCACCCACGTTTTCCGCCGTTTCAGTGGCGCTCAAGAATTCCAAAGCTTCGCTCTGACGTACCAGTTGCGCCTTTTCTTCAGTGATGAGCGAAATGCTGCGGTCATCTAAACAACCGCAGGTAACAATAGCTTTAGAGAACACCCGACGGGCCTGCCCGGCCGTCATCCCCATGGCTGCCTGCACAACCTTTTCCCGTCCGGCTTCAGTAAGGTTGATTTTGACGTTGGCGCCTTTCAGCAGGCCGTCCAGCACGTTGTCAAGTTCTTCACCGTTGGGCCGGTGCAAATGAATAACCACAGCCTCGTCCTGCAGTTCGTCGGGAATCTGTCCGCTCGGTGTGGTAATCACAATGGATGTCCGGGTCTGGGTCAGGCGCTGCACCACACTGCGTAACTTGCGTCTGACCGGCGGGTTGGCCCAAAAGTCGTGGAAATCCTTACAGACAAAGATGGCTCCCGTATTTTCCATGCCGGTTTTCTCCATAAGGTCAAGCGCCACCAGTGGATCTTTGCACTTTAAATCAAGCGAAGTACGGCCGGTAAGTACGATAAAGCCGTCAGCAATATCCCAGGACAGGCAGGTACGGCTTTTGTGTTCGCATACTGTCCTGACATAGTCAACAGCCCGCTGTTCTTCCGGCGTCACCACAACAATGAGCGTAACGCGCGCCCGGATGTATGTATCAAATTGTTCGGCAAAGTTATCCATTACCCGCTCCTCCTCCCTTACACCCAGCGGCGGACGACCAATCGTATTTCTCCGGTTGCCTCCCGCTGCTGTTCGACAACATTAAAGCCTTGGCGGCTGATCTGGTCGATAACGGTGGTCAGCGCGTACTGCTGCTGAACTTTGGCGGTAAATTCCTGTTGATTGGTTCCTTGCACGCCAAACCAGTCGGCAACAAAACTATAGGTGCCGTCAGGTCCCAGCGTAAAACCGATATCATAACCCTGGCGCATGCGTACCGCAATATCAACCGGGGTTTCCTGGCCGCGGTAGCCTTTGATTGTTGTTTTTTCTTCCACAGTATAGCCGAGTTCCTTAAGACAGGCTACCAGCAATTCTTTATTGGCAATCTTGGTTGCCACCTCAGTAAAATGCGACATTATGAGTCCCTCCTGCTAAATCAGCTTAGCTACCGGCATGTTATCAGCAATAACGTGTCCGTTAGCCATGTCCTCGGCAGTTACCACCAGCCGTCCCGCCCCGTCAATGCTAAACCGGGTTTTTATCGCTGACTGGCCGCGTCCGGCTGGCGACGCTGCCAAAATCAGCGGGCCGTCTTCATTGACGCATTGGCCACCGCCATTTTCCAGGCGGTAAATCAACAAGGCAAACTCCTCTTGGCCATCATAACTGGCTTTGAGTTCAAGCTCGGCCACCGGTTTGTCACTGGGGTAAAAAGTGCCGCCTGCCACCAGCAGCCGGTACCGGTAACTGTCCCCGGCCAAGTAGCGCAGGCCGTAGTCATGCCTGATATAGCCACAGGCGTCGACGCCGGCCGCTAAGGTTGCCGCGCCGCAAGCGGCGGCCTCCCGCAGGCGTTTGTCATATACCGGAATGCCCGCAAACAAGTTATGTACTGTCGCCAGAATATCAGGCGCGAAACTATGGCCGCCGGTCACAACCACCCCGGTAAACCCACCGGTTGAATAACCCAACCGTCCGGCCTCCCGCAGCGCCTGCTGCAGTAGTGCTGTCAGTTGGCTGCAAACTGCCGCACTGTCATAATCCTGGCAACTGAGCCACTCCCGGACATGGCTTAAAATACGAATATGGCGCCTGTCGCCGCTGCCCGCCTTTTTTCCGGCCTGAATGACAGCAACAGCGAGCATCTCAACATCCAAGTTGACAACAGCATATATATCGTCCGGCCTAACCGGCATTCCGGCTCCCCAAGCAGCCGCCCAGGCCTCTTCCACCAATTCCAGACGGTTAAAGCCGGCCTGGCGTACAGCCGCCGTCAGCCATTGACGATAGCGCTGCCATATTACTTCAGCCTGACAAGCCTCAACCGGTACGGTAAAGGTAATTACAGCTTCCTGACCTAATCCGAGTGCTTGACCGGCGCGGCTGATGACCCCGGCCAAGTAATCCCTGGCGGCATCCTGCCCGCTTAGCCGGCGGCTGCCGGCCGGCCGATACACCCGCTTGCCGGTGACCACGTCAAATCTCAGGTTTTTAAATACCGCCCGGTCATCAACCAAGCCGCTCAATCCCTCGGCTATTTCCTGCCCGATTAAAATTCCGCCTGCTCCCTCCCTGTACATAATTAATGACGGCGCCGCATATACCCTTTTTCCCGTGTCAGCCGCATTATTGGGCAACGGCCGCGTTATGCCGGGTATATAGAGAGTCTCGGCCTGGCGGGAGGCTTGCCGCCAATAAGCGGCCACAGTATACGTGTTGCCAAAATCAATTGCCAGCCGTCCGGCCACTGCTACCACCTCTTAATTAGCGCTACAGCATAATATCATAGCGGAATTTGGCAGCAAGCAGCGCATGTAGAAACCTAGCCTGCTGCCGGATCTCAGTCTCGAGCTGCGGCAGTGCCGCCAGTTGAGCGGCATGCCGCCAGTCGGCAGGCGTGGCCAGCGCCATCGGTTTGGCCATCCGCAACTGCCTTATTGCCAGTACGTTTTGATTGGGGTTGACCACTGCCGCCATCGCGGCGTCATGGCTAACGGCCAGCAAGCTACCTGTCTCCGGCATGGCCCACAGCAGTCTGCCGCTGTCAACTTCCCACACCTTTAACTGAGCATCAGTACCGGCGCTAACCAGCAGCCGGCCATGGCCGCTAAAGGCCAAAGCCTTGATTGGGCCGGCATGCGCCGCCCATACTTTATTCCCGCTCCGGCTGCCGCCAAACGCATACAAGCGGATTTTGCCGTCCCGGCTGCCGCCTGCTGCCAGTTTGTGCTCCAAGTTGACATCTGCGGCACTAAACAAACTACCGGGATACTGTCCCTGATTGGTCATATATGCGCCGTCCCAGGCCCAAATCCGGACTGCTGCCGCGCTACCGGCGCCGGCGGCGGCCAGAATTCGGCCGCTATTGCTGCCAGCCATGGCTGTTACCAGTCCCGGCTGGCCGCTCACACTTTTAACCCATGTAACATCAGGCAACTGCCAAACATGTACCTTGCCTTCCCGCCCGGCAGTCACCAACTGGCGTCCATCAGGCGTAAAAGCAAGAGCCGTAATGGCGTCAGCGTGAAGATCAACCGTCCGCCACAAACTGCCGCTTGCCACATGCCACAGCCTAAGCCGGCCATCGCTGCCGCCGCCGGCCACAATACGCTGGTTGGGATGAAAAGCCGCACACGCAATGGCCGCCCCTAGGCCGCTTAGGTCCAGATTGATTAATTCCCGGCCGTCAGGCACAAATACAGTTTTAGCCGTTTGCGGACAATTGGCGGCAATCGTTTCCCAGCCTGGCCGTTCCCAGGCCGGCGGCTGCCAATCTGCGCCGACCAGCGTCAGCGCAATCTCGGCCGCCCAGGCGGGCGGGGCTTTAAACGCTAACCGGTAAAGCTCCGTCCACCGCTCCCGGCTGACTAAAAAATCAACCATAGCAGCCCAATCTTCGCCGGTAATTTCCTCATATTCCGCACGGTTGCCGCCTTCCGGCAACAACCCGGCTAAAAGCAGGCTATGACCGCTTTTGCGGGCAGCTGCCAAAAACTGCTGCCGCTCAGCTGCCGTAGCCGCGTTATACCCCTTTGACAAGAGCGGCCTCGTCTCCTGCCAGTCGAGCGCATAATATTTGTCCCACTGCCCGGTAATAACATAAAAGAGAGCCGCCCGGCTATCATTGGCCGGGGCATAGCCGGCAGCGACCGCCCACGCTCGCAGCCGTTCGTTGTCAGGCTCAGCCAGCACTGTTTCGCATACAGCATCAATAGCGCGGCGGTTTGTCAAAGTGAGCAGCAACCGCCGGGCGCGACCGGCAATAATCCGGTCGGCGTCGTCAACGGCTGCCAGCAGTTCGGGCACAAGTTCCGGTCCTTCAGCCAACATAACCCTGTCCGCCCCTGTTTTGAGAACGGTCAGCAACCTCAGCCGCAGCGGCTGTGACGCCAAATACCCGGCGTCAAGCATGATTCTTTCCAGTTCAGGACTGCGGGTTTCCGCCCATAATCGGCAAAAGGCGTCAATGGCGCTGTTATCGGTTAACTGCCTGAGCGCCAGGCCGGCATTAGCGGCAACAGCAGCGTCAACGCCGGCAAGCGCCTCGCTCAGCGGCACCACCACCTCAGGGCCCATCCCTGACAGAATGTGCGGCTGGCCGGCCGTTAACGCCGCCAATACCTTCTCCCGCCCTTCCTGCCCAGCTTCCGCCGCGATTTCAGCGGCCGCATCAGTATCGGCCGGCGTAACACCGTCAGTTTCGGCCCGAATTTTGTCCATTATGCCCCAAACAATCTCGCGGATATTTTGGCGCTCGCCCCGGGACAACTGCTCTTTAACCACCGCTTCGGCCAAACGCCTGAGTTCTGCTACATAGTCGCTGGGATAAATCCAGGCCAACTGCCGCAAATATTCATGATCCTCATCACCAAGCGCCATGTTTTCACCCCGGATAAAAAGAATTTGCCACAGTGCGCGGCGATGACACTGGCAACGGTCTGGCATTGCAAGCGTAACGCAGTGTAGCGTGGCAATCTCATTTTTACTTAGTATTCCAATTCTTTCACGCTGACCCGCTTGCGGAACGTCCAATAGACCCAGGCCTGATAGACCAGGACTACCGGCACCAGCGTCAGCGCGGCAATAGTCATAATTGTCAGGGTGTACGGCGTGGACGCCGAATTGGTAATTGTCAGGCTCCAGGACGGATTGAGACTGGACACGATCAGTCTCGGGAACAAACCCCAGAAAAAGGCGACAGTAGTGAGCACAATAGTCAGACTGCTTAAAATAAAGCCCCAGCCATACCGTTTTACATACATTGCACCGTATGCGCCGGCAAACAGAGCGACGGCGCCCCACAGGGCAATACCGGCGCCCATTCTGGTAAATAAATCGGTATTTGTATATGTCATGCCCACCAGCGCCAGGCAGAACACGGCCGCCAACGCCCCGGCCCTAATGGCCGCCTGCCGCGCCCGTTCCACCATTTGTTCTTCGGTCTTAAGCGTCAGATACATAGCCCCATGAAAAGTGAATACCAGGAAGAAAGCCATGCCGCCTACCAGTGTATATGGGCTCAGCAAATCAAAGAAAGTACCGACATATTGCATTTCGGCGTTAATGGGTACGCCCTGAATAAGGTTGGCGACAGCTACGCCCCAAAGTAACGCCGGCACGGCACTGCCGGCAAATATCATCCAGTCCCAGGTCGAGCGCCAGGCCGGATCCCCATCCTTGCTTCTGAACTCAAAGGCCACCCCCCGGACAATAAGCGCCATGAGCATCAAAAACAGCGCCAGATAGAACCCGCTGAACAAGGTGGCATACACATGCGGGAAAGCGGCGAACATCGCGCCTCCGGCGGTAATCATCCACACCTCGTTGCCATCCCATACCGGACCAATTGTATTGATAAGCACCCGGCGTTCAGTGTCATTTTTTCCCAGGAAAGGGAGTAAAATACCTACACCATAGTCAAAGCCCTCAAGGAAGAAGAAGCCGATAAACAGAACTGTTACCAGAATAAACCACAGTACACTTAGTTCCATAATGCCGCCCCCTTTACCGCCGGTTTATTGGAGTCAACAGGCGCATCAACAGGCCCTTGCCGGACAAACTTTTGCACAAGATACACAGCCGCTGCCGCCAGCAAGGCGTACACCAGCGTAAAGCCAATCAGTGAAATCCAGATGCTGCCTGCGCCCACCGATGGTGATACCGCCTGCCCGACCTTCTGCAGACCGAACACAATCCACGGCTGACGACCGGCTTCAGCCATATACCAACCGGTCGAGTTGGCAATATACGGCAGCGGCAGGCTCCACAACACAGCTTTCAATACCCGTGGTCTTGCTTCAAGCTGACCGCGCCACCAGAGGAACGAGGCGGTCAAAACGACCAGCAGCATAACACTGCCTGCCGCTACCATGAGTCTAAAGCTCCAGAACACCGGGGTTACCGGCGGCACATAGTTACCAGGGCCATATTTAGCAATATATTCTTGTTCGATATCCTTAATACCTTTTACTTCAGTATTAGGATTGTTGTTGGCCAATATTGACAGCAAAGCCGGGATCTTCAGTTCTGCCGTATTCGTCTTGTTTTGTTCGTCAATTATGGCTGCTACGCCAAACGGAGCAGGCTTGGCCGTCTCCCACAGCGCCTCGGCGGCAGCCAGCTTCATCGGTTGAGCTTTGGCGATAAACTGAGTCTGCGCATGGCCGCTGCCCATTAACACCAACAGGCTGATTGTCGTCCAAATAAGACCAAGCTTAAATGATGCCCGGAAAAACTCAACATGTGTTTGGCGAATAAGATGATAAGCACTGATGGCCAGGACAAAAAATCCGGCAGTTACCAGACCTGACAGTACCGTGTGCGGGAACTGGTAGAACACGTAAGGATTTGTAATAAGTGCAGTAAAATCAGTCATCTCCGCCCGGCCATTATGGATCGCATAGCCGACAGGCGACTGCATGAACGAGTTAGCTGTCAAAATCCAAAATGCCGACAAATTGCCAGCCAGGGCCACAATCCAGATGCTGGCGGCATGCAAAACTTTGGGCAGGCGGTCCCAGCCGAAAATCCACAATCCTAAGAAAGTTGACTCCAAATAAAAGGCAGTGAGCGCCTCCATCGCCAGCGGCGCGCCAAAGATGTCACCCATGAACCGGGAATACTCCGACCAGTTCATGCCGAAATGAAATTCCTGAACAATACCTGTGACCACACCCATGGCAAAATTGATGAGGAATAGTTTGCCCCAGAACCTGGCCTGCTGTTTGTACATTTCACTACCGGTACGGACATAGATCGTCTCCAGGATGGCGACAATCAGCGACAGGCCCAGCGTCAACGGCACAAAAAGAAAGTGATAGGTTGACGTTATCCCAAACTGCCAGCGGGACAAAATGAGTTCTTCCATACTCTTACCTCCCAATTAGTTTATTTGGTTTTAGCAGCTAGCGCCGCAAAGGTAACCCTTAATAGATCGGCTGCCAGCCGGTCCTGAATACCGGCCAGTGCCTGGTGCACCGGACAATCATCGCCGCAATGCCGGTTGCAGGCTTTGCGGTCAGCCAGACAGCGGTGAATGCCGAGCGGACCTTCCATAGCGGTAATGACGTCATACAAAGTAATTTCCCCTGCCGGCTTTGCCAAGGCAAAGCCGCCTTCGACACCGCGGTACGATTTTATCAAGCCGGCAGCAGATAATGAACGCGTGATCTTCTGAAAGAACCGGAGCGGGATATTCTGGCATTCCGCAATCCTCACACCACTTTCCACCGTCCCTGACGGCAACCCGGCCAGATACAATACCACGCGGAAAGCATAATCAGTTGCCTGGTTAAGCTGCACAACGGCACCACCTTTAGTAGCCATAAATAATATATACTAAATTGGTATATTATTAATTATATTATACTGCGTCCTCCATTTTTTGTCAATAGATTAGGGGTCAGGCCTTGCATTATTGCGTTATTTTATTTTTCCGAATATCGCCAGGGCAGTCCGGCCGTCCCCGGTCGCGCTTGTAAACACGCGCCGGGGAGAAACGATACCGCGTTTCCCTTTGCTACTTATACTGCCAGTGACACAATTTCCGCTCCAAATAATCAATGGCACCGAATAAAATCAGGCCTATGCTGCTCAAAACCACGATTCCCGAATACATTTCCAGATAATTCACCCGCATCCAGGCATCCATGATAAAATATCCCATCCCGTATTGGGTTCCGAAGGTCTCGGTAAAAAACAGCACAGATATGGCTGTCGCCATAGCGACCCGCAGTGAGGTTAAAAACTTCGGCATGGATGCAGGAATGAGAATTTCCCGGAGAACGTCCATGAAGCCGGCCCCCAGTGAATATAAGGGATAGTATGTTTCTTTGGGAATGCTTTTTACCCCGTCCCTTACCGAAACAATAACCTGAAAAATAATGATCAAAAATATCATCAGTATTTTTGACAGATCGCCTAATCCGAAAATCAGCATCATAATGGGTAATAGAGCAATTTTGGGAATGGGATAGGTTAAATAGATAACAGGTGATAAGGCCCGGTCCCACCTTGCGAAGTAACCCATACAAAGGCCGACGGGAATACCGACAATCACCGACAAAAAAACCCCCGCGACAATGCGCCACAAACTGTAACAAGCATGAATAGCAATTTTCGGGGCAAAGATTTTTACTAAATTAAGCATTACCACCCAGGGAGTTGGAATGATCGGCAGCTTTACTAAGGCAGCAACAGCATACCACAAGATGAAAAAGGTGAGTATGCCGTATATATACCAAACCTTCGCTCCTCTGTCTGTCATTTTGACCAATCCTCTTTTATCATTCTTCGTAATGTAAGGCTTAGTTGAAAAAAATCCTGATGATTTCGAATATCGTCTACGCCAAACAAAGGATTGTCAATAATTTTGCTTACCGTCCCGGGCGAAGCGGAGAGAATTACGATTTTCCGGCCTAAATACACTGCCTCTTCCACATCATGGGTGACAAGGACAGTTGAAACAGAATGCTTCCGCCAGGCAGTTAAAAATACATTCTGTATTTCCTCCCGGGTCATGGCATCCAAAGCCGAAAAAGGTTCATCCATCAACAGCAAATCCGGTTTTAAAAGAAAGGAACGGGCCAAAGCAACCCGCTGCTGTTGGCCGCCGCTTAATTCCCCGGGATACCGGCTTTCCAATCCCGCCAGGCCCAGTTGCTGGAGCAAAGAAGCCAGCGTTTCTTTGTCATCACTGTTTTTATTTTTTATTTTTATACCAAGCCGAATATTCTCATATACATTTTTCCACGGCAGGAGTCCGTAATTTTGCGGAATAAAACCAATCTTTTGCTTATTAGGCATAACCGGCTGCCCGTTGATTTCAACAGATCCGCCAAAATCCTTAATAATTCCGGCCAGTACTTTCAAAAGGGTTGACTTCCCGCAGCCGGAAGGGCCAATGATGGCACAGGTTTCTCCCGCCGAAAGCTCCAGGTTAATATGCCGGAGGGCCGCATAGCAGTCTCCCTGGGACTTATATGTAACGTTCAAATCCTTAATCCGAATCATCGTCAGACTACCTTACAAAGCGGTCGTCGACCAGTTCTTTATAAGAATAGGCCTTCTGGATCAACTGCCTTGCCTGAAGCCAGGCCACCACGTCCTCAACGTCTTTCGCTTGAGGCGCTACGGCTTTTTGATATTTAGGCAAAATAAGAGCCCCTTTTACGTCTTTGGGGAAGCCTCCCTTTTCGATTAACAGGTCTACGTAGTTTTCCACAGGCTCCCGGGATAAATAATCAATGGCTTTGTTATAGGCCCGGTACACGGCTTTAATTTCTTGCTCTTTGTCATTCACTGCCTTGGTGGTAAATAACATAACTCCCGGATTTATGCCTAACCGGTCAGAACTGTTTAATACCTTCGCGCCGTTTTTGACGGCAATAGTGGCCAAAGGCTCCGGTAAAGTGGCAGCAGCAATCTTGCTGTTTTGCAGCATTTCCAACCGCGCGGGAATCTGCGGAATGATGATTTTGTTGATATCTGCCGGTGTTAATCCGCCTTCGGTCATGACCTTATCTGTTACATACTCAATAATGGTATTTTTAGAAATGGCCACATCTTTACCCTTCAAATCCTGTATTGATGTGGCAGTTTCGTCTTTGTTCACTACCAGCTTATAGCTGCCGCTTGTTAACGAGGTAATCACCGTGTCAAAGCCGCCGGACTTGGCAAAGGCTTCTGCCAGCATATCAGAGATGACACCGTCCAATTTGCCGCCTTGAAGGGCACTGTCCCGGTCCACGGCACTTTTGAAAGACTCCAGGGTTACCGTCAGACCCTCTTCCTTAAAATATCCTTTTTCCTGTGCAATGATAAACGGGATGGAATCTACATCAGGCATAAGACCAATAGTGATATTCTGCAGTTTTCCGGACTGCTGGGCAGAATCTTCTTTCTTATTACCGGCGCAGCCTCCCAGAGCAATCATCATGACAACCATGATCATTACAACAACAAATTTTTTCATTTTTACAATCCTCCTTCATAACATAAACCTTTGTTTTTTCTAAGGCGCAGCCCTCCTCATGTTTTCTGCTGTCTGGCAGGCGCCTCCGGTTTTCATTATACCGCATCTTCCGGGTGTCTACCATAAGGCTATAATCCACTATAGCCTTATCAGATACGAGAAGTCAATAAGGTAAAGAAAAGTGTAGGGGAGGGTTAGAACCCTCCCCTACGCGCAAAATCAGCTATATTTGCTATTCATTCCGAATCCCAACTGCATGGTCTTCGCAAATACATTTCCATACCGGACTTTGATAAAATCTATTTGGTCATCCAACCGGAATGGGCAGTACATAACAAAAAATGGTTATAAAATGAGCAGCGCTGCCGGCAAGAACAAACACATGCCAGACCGCGTGATTGTAGGGAAACCAACGGTATAGGTAGAAGAGAGCTCCCACCGTATATAAGAGGCCGCCGGCGATTAACCAGCAAAGTCCTGTCGTTGGCAAAGCGGCTACCAGCGGTTTTATGAAGATAAGCATAAGCCATCCCATGATAATGTAACATATAGTTGATAAAATTTTGAACCGCTTAACAAAGAAAATCTGAAAAATTACTCCGGCAACAGCCAATCCCCAAACCACGCCGAAAACGGTCCAACCCAATACTCCGTGAAATAACACGAGAGCAAAAGGGGTATACGTTCCGGCAATCAGCAAATAAATCGCGGCATGATCAAGAATCTTAAAGATATATTTGAGTTTTTCGTCGCTAAAACTATGATAAAGGGTTGAAGCCAAATACAACAGAACCAGGGATATACCATAGATGCTAAAGCTTACAAGGTGCCAGATACTACCATATAGATAAGACGATACAACAAGAGCCAAAAGCCCCGCCAGAGCTAATGTCGCACCTAAACCATGAGTTACCGCATTCAGTCTCTCTTCCATACACGCCCTCCTGTCACCCAAACAACCTAGCTATTTATTCTCTATACCCAGGCTGCGCCTATGTTAATATTTTGAACTGACCTGCAAATTAAATACGTATTTTTTTGTCGGATTAATTTTTATATGAAATCCAATAAAGATTTTTTTCCAGGCGTGTTGTTAGTAACGCTCCACCGCTGGCGCTTGACTTACGCTTATACTAACAACACACCTGTAAATCTTTATTGGATACTATATAGTGATACAGATCCCCCAAATAATACTAGCTGTTCTCATTCTAATAATACCATATTGACGGGATACCTGGCCGCAAAATCTCACTAAGAAGTTGCAAGTTTTTTACCGCTAGGCGGGTGCGCCAAATCACCCCTAACGGTAAAAATACAAAGAGGTTAAGTGGGATACCAACTCAACCTCTCTCTGCCCGGTCCTGACATTTCTAATTACTTATTTGCTAAATCCCCCATTGGCATCCTGGTGTTTATCCTGTGATGGTGCCGTTTGCCCAAGGCGGCCTGCGCGCCCGCCAAGCCGGGTCCATCCTGCCAGACGTCCGGCTATTTCCGGGGTAAGCATGCCTGGCTTCAGCCGCCAGTTCCAGTTACCGCCAACTGTGCCTGGTGTGTTCATCCTGGCCTCACTGCCTAACCCCAACACATCCTGGAGCGGCACAATAACAGTATTGGCCCGGCTGAGGTAGGCCAGCCTGATGAGCTGCTCGCATACACCGGTGTCACTCATATCGTCACCCAGCTTAAGTCGCTGTAAATGTTCAAGGATAACGCGCTTTACATGCGGCTCGGCGCTGTCCAGCTTTTGATACCAGCCTAAGAGCGTGTCGTTGTCATGCGTGCCGGTGTAAGCGATGGTATTATAGCCGGTATTATGGGGAAAGTCGGGCGCTGTCCAGCCGTCACCGAAGCTAAACTGCAACACCTTCATGCCAGGATAAGCAAACCGGTGTTTCAACCGGTTAACACCAGGAGTAATTATGCCCAGATCTTCAGCCACCAGCGGCAGTTTGCCCAGATACTTTTCCAGCACGGTAAACAGCTTTGCCCCCGGACCGGTTACCCAGCGGCCATTAACGGCTGTCTGCTCCCCGGCCGGTATCTCCCAATAGGCGTCAAAACCACGGAAATGGTCGATGCGAATAAAGTCAACCAGGTTGAGCAACACTTCCAGGCGGTGGCGCCACCAGCAGTAGTCGTCCTGTGCCATCGCCTCCCACTTATATAACGGGTTGCCCCACAGTTGGCCGGTAGCGCTGAAATAGTCAGGCGGCACACCGGCCACTTTGGCCGGGCTACCGGCGGCATCAAGCTCGAACAGTTCGGGATTGGCCCATACATCAGCGCTGTCATGGGCGACAAACAGCGGTAAATCACCAAACAGGCTAATACCCCGGTGGTTGGCGTAAACCTTCAGTTCCTGCCACTGCTGCCAGAATATAAACTGCAAAAAGTTCTGGTATTCAATTTCCTCCTCAAGCACCTGGCGATAATAGTCGATAGCCTCAGGTTCGCGCCATCTGATATCACTGTCCCATTGATTCCAGGGCATGCCCCGGAAGTGCTTTTTTAGAGCAATAAACAATGTATAGTCTGCCAGCCACGCTTCTGCTTGTTCCTTGAAATTCCGGTATGCGCCAGTATCACCCCGGTATTTGAATCGGTCGAAAGCCAGTCGCAAGGATTTTTCCTTCCATAGTTTTACCCTGGGGAAATCAATAGTATAGTTATCGTAATTAGCAAAGGCCGCCAGCGGCAGTTCGGCTTGGGTCAGCCACCCGTCTTCCGCCAGCTTTTCCGGAGAAATTAATAGCGGATTGCCGGCAAACGCGGACAAGCACTGATACGGCGATTCGCCAAAGCCCACAGGATTTAACGGCAAAAACTGCCACACCCGCTGCTCGCCGGCTACAAGAAAATCAACAAACCGGTAGGCTTCCGGCCCCAAATCGCCGATGCCAAACGGCGAAGGCAGCGAGGTAGGGTGCAAAAGAATGCCGCTCGAACGCTGCCGTTCGGTTGCAGGCGGCTCAACATGGGCAAGCAACAGTTTGCCGGAGAGCGCCGGTATCTTAAGTTCAAGGTTTCCCTGTTCCGGCAGCATAATTTTTTCACCGGTCAGCATGTCAATAACATAGTCCTGGTCGGCAAACCAAGCGTTGGTATCAATACTTATGTGAGCCTCGGCCGTAGTGCTGCGATTGATAATAACGGCCGCAGTATTATCGGCTTCCAAATCGCCAAAAACATCTTTCCCGCTCCGGATACGGCGCACATAACCGTACACATCACCGGCAGCAATAAGTGGCAGCCACTCGCCTGTCCTCAGCACCGGATATTGCCGGCGCAAACCTGTCAATTTCTTATACCATGCCAGCAGATCGCGGTCTTCCCGTCCCCACGGATACGGTCGCCGGTTTAACGGGTCGCTGTAGCCTTCAACGCCGACTTCATCCCCGTAATAGATGCAGGGAGCGCCCGGGAAAGTCATCTGCCAGAGCACAACAAGCTTGAGCCGGGCCAAACCAAGCGCCCGCTGCTCAGATGTCAACCGATGCTTAAACGCATTAAGTTTGCTGTGCGACTCTTCCGGCGGCGCTTCGCCCAAGAGCGTCAAAATGCGCGGCACATCATGGCTGCCAATAATATTTAAGTTGGCATAAAAATTTTCTTTCGGATAGTTTTCATACAGACTGAACAACGCACGGTGAACGGCGTCGGCATCACGCCAGCCCAGCATGAAATCGAGGATAATTTTTCGGAAGGGGTAATTCATGACAGCATCAAGCTCGGTACCGTTAAAATACTGCCGGAGATTGCCGTAGGCAACTTTGCGTGAGGCGTCTTCCCATACCTCACCGATTAAAATAGCTTCCGGGTCTTCTTGTTTGAGTGTTTTATAAAAATTTTTTAAAAAAGTTTCCGGCAGTTCGTCGGCGACATCCAGCCGCCAGCCTTTGGCTCCCAGCCCAAGCCACTGTTTAAGCACACTGTCCGGCGCATCAATAATAAAGTTCTGGTATGAAGGGTCGTCTTCGTTGACATTAGGCAATGTGCCAATACCCCACCAGGACTCGTAGCTGACAGGATAGTCGATAAATTTGTACCAAGAATAATAGGGAGATTCCCGGGACTGGCACGCTCCGACACTGTCATAAGTCCCATTTTGGTTAAAATAAATGCTGTCACTGCCGGTATGGCTGAACACCCCGTCAAGAATTACCGCTATACCACGCTCTTTGGCCTTGGTGCACAGTTCGGCAAACAATGCATTATCGCCAAACATGGGGTCAATGGTTTTGTAGTCGGCCGTGTCATATTTGTGGTTGGAAGGCGCGGCAAATACGGGGTTAAGATAAATGGCCGTTATGCCAAGTTCCTCAAGGTAAGGCAGCTTGGCAATAACGCCTGCCAAATTACCGCCGAAAAAGTCATAAGCTAGTATCGCACCAGTGTCCATGTCGCGGGTGTAAACAGGTGTGTCATACCAGTCCGCGTGAATTAGGCTGCCCGGACGGGGATTTAAAATTTTTCCGTCCGGCAGACCGTTATAAAATCTGTCAACAAATATCTGATAGACGATGGCATTCTTAAACCATTTGGGCGTAGTCGCCCCCGGAATATAGGTGCTTATCTGATATGACGGCGGCGGAGAGTCATAGATATGTCCCACGCCGCCTGTTTCCTCGGCATTGTTGCCATAGTAGAACGTTTGGCCGCCCTGTCTGACAACAAAATAGTACCAAATAACCCCCGGACTGTCGGGGGCGGTAATGACCGCCTCGTACAGTTTTTGCCCGCCATGATCCTGCGCCAGCCGCATATCTATCATGGTCTCGCCCGTGCCGTCCTGCCAGGTTCTTAAAAGTACGGCATCAAGGGGCGGCACGCCATAATGATGCGGGGTTGCAATCAGCAGTTTTAGCGTTATTTCGCTATGACAAGAAGCAGCCCCAAAAGGGCTGCGAAAGTCGACATTGTGGGAGTCGTGCAATATCCAGTATTGATTCACGCCGGTCCACCTCCAGTATTAACTTTCCCGGATAATCACCGGCTTAATCCCCCAAATTCCAATAGCATATTCAGATACCGTACGGTCACTGGCAAACCTTCCGGAAAAAGCAATGTTATTAATGGCCATAGCCTGCCAGCGGCTCTGGTCGCGATATAAGCGATCGATTTTTTCCTGGGCGGCAGCATAGGCAGCAAAATCTTTTAAAACAAAATACTCATCATTGGCACGCATAAGCGAGTGATAGATGCTGTCAAACTCGTCCGGACTCACCGGTAAAAACCCGTTAACCAGTTGGTCAACTATCATTTTTACGCGCGGATTGCCGTGATATACGTCAAGCACGTTATAGCCGCCGTGTTTATAGTAACTCAGCACTTCGTCAGCCGTCAGGCCAAAAATAACAATATTATCGTCGCCCACTTCATCTCTGATTTCTATGTTGGCGCCGTCCAAGGTGCCGATGGTAACAGCACCGTTCATCATAAATTTCATGTTGCCGGTCCCTGACGCCTCACGGCTGGCAGTCGAAATCTGCTCACTGACATCAGCTGCAGGCATAATGAGTTCGGCTAAGGACACGTTGTAGTTTTCGAGGAAAACCACTCTGATTTTTCCGCCAATGCTCCGGTCATTGTTAATAACATCAGCCAATGTATTAATAAGCTTGATGATGCGTTTGGCGAGGTAATAGCCGGTAGCCGCTTTGCCGCCGAAAATAAAAGTACGCGGCGTAATATCAAGGCCGGGGTCGGCTTTAAGCCGGTTATACAAATCGAGAATGTGAAGGGCATTTAGCGTCTGACGCTTATAGGCATGGATTCGCTTTGCCTGAACATCGAAAATCGAATCAACGTCAACGGCTATATCCATCTTATCCTTGATATACTTGGCCAGCCGTTCCTTGTTAGCCTGCTTGACGGCCTTGATACTGCTCTGAAAGGCCGGGTCGCGGGCATAGCGGTGAAGATTGGCTAATTCGGTAGGGTGGGCCAGCCAGCCCGGACCGATAGCCTGAGTAATTAACTTAGCCAGGCCGGGATTGGCTTTGGCGAGCCAGCGGCGATGGGTAACACCGTTGGTTTTGTTGTTAAAGCGATGCGGGTAAAACTGGTGGAAGTTGGCCATTACTTCCTTTTTCAGAATATTGCTGTGCACCTCGGCTACGCCGTTCACGCTGTGACTGCCGGTAACCGCCAGGTGCGCCATATGGACATAACCGTCGCTGATAATGGCCATAGCCCGTATTCGCTCCCAATCGCCGGGATATCTGTCCCACAGAGCGGCGCAAAAGCGCTCGTTAATTTCCTGGATAATCATGTACATACGCGGCAAGAGCGTTTGGACCAGGTCAACCGGCCATTTTTCCAGCGCTTCCGGCAAAATAGTATGGTTAGTATAGGAAATTGTCTTGGTTGTAGCATTCCAGGCCTCATCCCAGCCTAATCCTTCCTCATCCATTAAAATACGCATAAGCTCAGGCACTGCCAATGCCGGATGGGTGTCGTTAATGTGCACGGCCACTTTTTCATAAATTTTGGCCAGAACGGACGGATCCCCCCCATAGGTACGCTTATACCGCCGGACAATGCTTTGCAGTCCGGCAGAGACAAAGAAATATTGCTGTTTAAGCCTGAGCGTCTTGCCTTCGGGATAGTTGTCATCAGGATAAAGAATTTGAGAAGTGGCTTCAAGCGAATACTTATGTTCAACAGCTTTTAAAAAATCGCCTTTGCTGAACGAAGGAAAATCAAAATAATTGGTCTCGGCACTCCACAGGCGCAAGGTATTGACAGTGCCGGAATTAGCGCCAATAACAGGCACATCATAAGGAACAGCCAGCACCGGTTCGTAGTTTTCATGAATGGCGACCAAGCGGCCGCCCTGGCTTTCCAGCCGGACATTGCCGCCGAACTTGACGGTAACAGCGCGGTCAGCCTTGCGCGTTTCCCACACATAACCATCTTTCAGCCAGTTGTCGGGAATCTCAATCTGGTAACCGTTAACAATTTTTTGCTCAAACATACCGTGCCGGTAACGGATACCGGTGCCATGACCAGGCAATTGCAGCGAAGCCAGCGAGTCCAGAAAGCATGCGGCCAAACGGCCAAGACCGCCATTGCCTAACCCGGCGTCTTGCTCAACAGCTTCCAGCTCGTTTAAGTCGATGCCCAGCTCGGTAAGCGCCTCACTGCACACATCGGTCAGTCCCAGATTAAAAAGGTTGCTGCCCAAGAGCCGGCCCAGCAGAAATTCCATGGAAAAATAATACACCTGTTTTTCCTTGCACTGCTTGTACTGTTTATTGGACTGATACCAGCGCTTATTAATAATATCACGGATCAAAGCGCTAAGCGCCACATATCTGTCAGTTTGGGACGATTCGTCCAGGCTTTGTCCGAACAGGGTCTGCAGTTTATCAATAAACGCCTCTTTAAATTCCTCTTTAGATGTAAACATAACACCCTCCCCCCCGCTATCAACATGTAAAAAAATCGGCCTGCCGGCGCGTTTATTGGGCTGTCAGTCGCCCATAAAGGTCCCGGTATTCTGCCGCCGAACGCCGCCAGCTATTGTCGGCACGCATGGCGTTTTTTACCAGTTTAGCCCATACACCCCGGCTGCGGTAAAGTGACACGGCCTGTTCAATTGCATACAACATATCATGGGCATTGTAGTTGATAAATGTAAAGCCGGTACCCTCACCTGTTTCCGGGTTAAACGGCCTGATTGTATCTCTGAGGCCGCCAACTTCGCGGACAACGGGAATACTGCCATACCGGAGAGCAATAAGCTGACCAATGCCGCAGGGTTCAAACCGGGACGGCATAAGAAAGAGATCAGAGCCGGCATATATTTTATGAGCCAGACTCTCGGAAAAAGTGATATTGGCTGAGACTTTATCAGGATGGCGCCGCGCCGCGTTGGCAAACAGGCTCTCGAACTGTCCTTCCCCTGTTCCCAGCACGACAAGCTGTACATCAAGCGCTAGCAGTTCCTCCATGACATGGGCGATAAGGTCAAGCCCCTTGGAACTCACCAGACGGGATACAATAGCGATAAGCGGTATGTGCTTGCCAACAGGTAACCGTAGCTCGGCCTGCAGTTTCAGCTTATTATCCAGCCGCTTGACCGTGCCCCGCCAGGTATAGTTGGTATAAATGTCAGGATCCGTAGTCGGATTGTATACATCATAGTCAATACCGTTTATTATGCCGCAGATATCGGTATGACGTTTGCGGAGCATGCCTTCAAGTTTCTCGCCAAAATAGGGTTGTTGAATTTCCTGGGCGTACGACTTGCTTACAGTAGTAATACTATCACAAAACGCCAACCCGCCTTTAAGGAAATTAACCTGTCCGTAAAATTCCAGACCATCGGCGGTAAACATGCTGCTCGGCAGTCCCAGTAGATCGCCTAAAATATCACCGGGAAAAATCCCCTGGTACATCAGGTTGTGGATGGTGAACACTGTTTTTATATTGGAATACTCGTCCCTTATCCGGTACTGCGCCTTGAGCATGGCGGCCAGCGGTCCGGTCTGCCAATCATGGCAGTGAATAATATCAGGCGTAAAATCAAGCTGAGGCAGCGCTTTCAACACTGCCCGGCAAAAATAAGCGAACCGTTCGGCTTCATCGTAATAGCCGTACAAATTCTCCCGCTTAAAGTAATATTCGTTGTCAATAAAGTACCAAGTGATACCCTGATATTCAAGCTCATAAAGCCCGCAATACTGCCTGCGCCAGCCAACCGGCACAGTCAGTGCCGCCTTCTTGGTCATTTGCGCAGTGAACTCTGCAGTGATCGAGCTATATTTGGGCAAAATCACCCGGACGTCGACTCCCTGTTTTTTAAGTTCTTTCGGCAGTGAGCCAATAACTTCTCCCAACCCGCCGGTTTTGGCAAACGGCGCCGCTTCCGATGCCACAAACAGTACTTTAATCATGATTAAATCACCGTCCCCTTTTCGATTACTATCGGGTGATTTAATTCTCCTTTTAATTTTTTGCCTGCCGTTATTTTGACATCCTTATCGCAAATGACGTTTTTCAGCACCGCTCCCGGGCCGATTTCACCTTTCTGCATAATAATGCTGTTAATTACCTGGGCATCTTTATGCACTTTAACCCCCCGGAACAGGATGCTGTTTTCAACTTTTCCCGCGATTACCGAACCATTGGCAACCAGCGAGCGCCGAACACTGGCATCCTGCTGATATTTTACCGGCGCTTCATCTTTAACTTTGGTATAGATTGAACCATGAGCAAAAAACAGTTCCTGCCAAACCTCAGGATTTAAGAGTTCCATACTATGGTTGTAATAGCTGCCTATTGAATGAATACGGGCCAAATACCCGGTAAACGGAAAACCGTACATTCGCAAATTAGCCAGATTTTTAATAAAACAGTCCCGGGCTACATTGGTACCGCCCCGCGACATGCCGGCATCAATAAGATCAATCAGGAGTTGGCGGTCTAATAGATACATCTCCATTGACAGCTTATTACTGCGCGGATTGACCGGCCATATTTCCATGTCAACAACCCTGCCGTCATCATTTGTTTCGATCATAGTGGCGTTGGTTAAGCATCGTGCGCCAGCCTCGCCATATTCTTTATACAGCACAGTAATATCAGCTTTCTTCTCCAGGTGAAATCTATAGACAGCTTCAAAATTAATGTTGCAGACCAACCGGCTGCCAGCCAGAATAACATAGCGCTGCCGGCTGCTTTTGATATAATCAAGGTTACTGAAAAAATCAGCCAGATCACTCGGGAAGGCCCCCTGTACGCTATCGGCATGAAGCGAAGGCAGCATGAACAACCCATCCCGCTTACGGGCCAAATCCCACTCTTTGCCTGAACGGATATGGTCCATAAGCGAACGCGAGTTGCCGGCCGACAATATTCCTACATTGGTTATGCCGGAATTAATCAAATCAGACAGAATGAAATCGATTAGCCGATAACGGCCGGCAAAGGGAATAACGGCTAATGGCCGGCATCTGGTTAACTCCCGGAGCAAGTCGTCGCTTTCATGTAAATTGATCAGGCCCATTAGATCCTTCAAAAAAACTTCCTCCCCCTAAACAGTATGCTGCTTTGCGCCGGGAGTTTTATGAACGGGCAAGCAGGGCATTTCTCTTTATTTTTGTCTCACTGGTAATAGTAAGGTTGTCGCCGATTAACGTTATACCGGAAAACCATTTGCTGGCGTCCTGCTCAGCCGGGTCTTCAACCCCCACCTGAGCTCCGGCCTCGATTACCGTTTTCCTGCCAATGATTGCCTTACTGATAACAGAATGAGCGCCAATCGAAGTATAGGGCATAATTATGGAATCCTTGACTTTGGCGCCTGCACCAATATAGACGCCGGGAAACAACACCGAATTTTCCACTTCGCCATGTACGCGGCAGCCTTCGGTAATTAGCGAGCAAGTAACGCGGGCGGTATCAGCCACAAAATGGGAAGGCTGCGTTGGATTAACTGAATAAATACGCCACTTTGGATCATACAAATTTAGTTGAGGCTCATCGCTTAGGAGGTCCATATTAGCTTCCCAATAGCTCTCAACAGTACCGACATCTTTCCAATAGCCGTCAAACCGGTACGCATACAACCGCTCGCCTGCCGACAGCATTTTCGGAATAACATTCTTGCCAAAATCATGACTGGAATCAGGGTCGGCAGCATCTGCAGCCAGATACGCCCTCAGCACCCGCCAGTCAAATACGTAGATTCCCATCGAAGCCAGGTTGCTCTTGGGATTTTTCGGTTTTTCCGCAAATTCGGTGATACTGTCGCCGGCAGCCGTATTCATAATGCCGAAGCGGCCGGCTTCTGCCCACGGCACTTGGATAACGGCAATAGTAGCATCAGCTTGCTTACTCCGATGGTAATCAAGCATGAGCGAATAATCCATTTTATAAATATGGTCGCCGGATAACACCAATACGTAATCAGGGTTAAACATTTCGATAAAATTGACGTTCTGGTAAATGGCGTCAGCCGTGCCTTTGTACCACTCGCCGCCTTTTTCCCGGACATAGGGCGGCAGCACATATACCCCGCCGTTCCGGCGGTCAAGGTCCCAGGCACTGCCAATGCCGATATAGGAGTGCAGGGCCAGCGGCTGGTACTGGGTAAGTACGCCAACAGTGTCAATGCCTGAGTTATAACAGTTACTTAGGGGGAAATCAATGATCCGGTATTTTCCGCCGAACGGTACAGCAGGTTTTGCCAGTTTTTTGGTCAGCATCCCCAGCCGGGTTCCCTGACCGCCGGCTAAAATCATGGCCACACATTCTTTGTTGCGCAAAACATCCCACTCTCCCTATGTAGTGCTGTCAAGTTTTTTACTGCATAACCTGCGGGTTAATATCGTTTTCCGGTTCCGGTCTGCGTACGCCTATCGGTCTTAAATAGACTGCGGCCAGTGGCGGCAACGTGATAACAAGCGATTGGGGCTGATTATGCCAAGAAGTGCCATCCGGTTTGAGCTTGCCGGGATTGCCCTGACCTGAACCCCCATACTCCGGCGCATCACTGTTTAGCACCTCAAGATAGTATTCGGCGTCCGGCACGCCGATCCGGTAGCCATGCCGGACAACAGGCGTAAAATTAAGCACGGTAATGATAAAGTCTTCTTCTTTTTTCCCTTGGCGCTTAAATACAATAACACTTTGTTGATAGTCCTGACAGTCAATCCAGGAAAATCCGTTCCAGTCACGGTCATTCTGCCACATGGCCGGATTATCCAGATAAAAATGGTTAAGTTTCCGGACATAGCTGTGAAGTTTGGCATGCATTTCATATTCCAGGAGGTGCCAGTCCAAACTGTCCTGGTAGTTCCACTCGATAAACTGCCCGAATTCCCCGCCCATAAATAGTAATTTCTTACCGGGATGGGCCATCATGTACGCATAAAAAGCCCGGAGGTTTGCAAACTTTTGCCAGTAATCGCCTGGCATTTTATTTAAAAGCGACCGCTTGCCGTGCACTACCTCGTCATGCGACAACGGCAAAACAAAGTTTTCGGAAAAAGCGTACATAAACGAAAATGTCACCAGATTGTGATGGTGCTGGCGGTGCACCGGATCAAGCTCCATGTACCGGAGCATATCGTTCATCCAGCCCATGTTCCACTTAAAGTTAAAACCAAGCCCCCCCAGGTAGGTAGGGTGAGTCACCAACGGCCAGGCGGTTGAATCTTCGGCAATAACCAGTGCCTCGGGATAATTAGCGAAAATGGTCTCATTGAGCTGCCGCAGGAAATTGATGGCCTCAAAATTTTCCGTCCCGCCGTAACAGTTGGGTTCCCAGTCGCCTTCATCCCGCCCGTAGTTCCGGTACAGCATGTTAGCGACAGCGTCAATCCTGAGTCCGTCAATGTGGTACACATCCATCCAGAATAACGCGTTGGAAATCAGGAAACTCACAACCTCAGGCCGGCCCAAGTCAAAGTTGAGCGTGCCCCAGCCACGGTTTTCACTGCGGCGCGGGTCGGCATACTCGTATAGCGTAGTGCCGTCAAACCGGGCCAAGCCATGGGCATCTCGGCAAAAATGGCCGGGTACCCAGTCCAGAATGACGCCGATACCTTTTTGATGGCAACAGTCAACAAGATACATAAAGTCTTGAGGTGAGCCATAGCGGCTGGTAGGTGCATAATAACCTGTGGCCTGATAACCCCACGATCCGTCAAACGGATGCTCAGCCACCGGCAAAAGCTCAATATGGGTATAGCCCATACTGGCAGCATACGCAGCAAGATCAGGTGCAATGTCCCGGTAAGACAAACGCTGCCGGTCACCCGAAAGTTTCCACGAACCTAAATCGACCTCATAAATGTTCATAGGCTGTTCATGCACCAAGTGTTTGGCTTTATCCTCCCGCCACTTGGCATCATTCCACACATACCCGTCTAAGTAAGCAATCTTGGATGCCGTTTTAGGTCTAACTTCGGCAGCAAAGGCATACGGATCGGCTTTATGCAGCGTTTCGCCCCACTGGGTGATAATCTCGTACTTATAGATGTCACCGGCTTTAAGACCGGGGACAAACAACGCCCAAACGCCGCACGTACTTACTTTCTCCAAGGCATGGGCACAGCCGTTCCAGCCATTGAAATCACCAATAACCCGGACGGCCTGGGCATGGGGAGCCCATACGGCAAACCGTACACCTGCCACGTCATCTTTCACTGCCATATGCGCCCCCAGCATATGATAACTCCGACTGTTTTTGCCTTCATGGAATAAATATAAATCATGATCGCTCAGCCAAGCAGTGGTCATTAAATTCATCCTTTATCAACTGTAAATTTACGGCAATTAATATACTGTATTGTTCGCTGTCAGCATAAAAAAATCCTGTCAAGTAATAGCACTTGAATACATTTTTAGCAGTATTTTACAAGCAACTAACCTGCCAGGCTTACTCGTTCATTGACGTCAATTTCGCCTCCCGCGCGGTGGCAACCGGCAACCTTGATAACACCCTCGTTTTCCGACCGGGAGATGTCGGCGCTAACTATGGTATTTTGTTTAACGATTGCGCCGATAACGGTTGTACCGCTTTCAATCCGGGAATATTGCATAACTACGGCATCCTTAACCTTTGCTTCCGGCCCGATATAGACGCCGGGAAAAATTACCGAGTTTTCTACTTCCCCCAAGATGATCGAGCCACCAGCAATCAGCGCCCGGCTGACTTTGGCGGACTCTCCCTGATACTGGGGCGGCTGACTCAATTTAGCCGAATAAATGGGCCAGTCAGGGTCAGCTAACACTAATCTGGGTTCATCGCCAAGTAAATCCATGTTAGCTTCCCAGTAACTATCTACTGTACCAACATCTTTCCAGTAGCCATTAAAGCGGTACGCATACAAGCGGCGACCCTGGAACAGCATAGCGGGAATAATGTCTTTGCCAAAATCGTGACCAGATTCTTTGTTGACAGCGTCATACGCTAAATATTGTTTTAACACTTTCCAGGTAAAAATATACACACCCATGGAAGCTTGATTGTTTTTAGGCTGGCATGGTTTTTCAACAAAATCCAGAATGCGCCCGCTCTGAGCCGTCTCCACAATGCCAAACCGGCCGGCCTCATCCCACGGCACGGTAAAAACACCAATGGTGGCATCACCCTGACAGGCTTTATGATAGGCGAGCATGGCGGCATAATCCATCGTATAAACGTGGTCTCCGGACAGCACTACTACATATTCAGGCTCATAATGCTCAATAAAATCGAAGTTTTGATAAACGGCGTCCGCTGTACCTTTATACCATTCACCCCCTTTTTCCCGGACATAAGGCGGCAAAATATGGACCCCGCCATCCCTCCTGTCAAAGTCCCAAGCGCCGCCAATCCCGATATAGGCATGCAGCACCAGCGGCCGATACTGCGTAAGAATGCCCACAGTATCAAGCCCTGAATTGCGGCAGTTACTTAAAGTAAAATCAATAATCCGGTAGTGGCCGCCGAACGGCATGGCAGGTTTGGCCAGGTCTTTCGTTAACGCTCCCAGCCGGGTACCTTGTCCCCCTGCCAGTACCATAGCGATCCATTCTTTATTCCCCAAATTGTTCCCTCCCTGACACACTCTAACACATAAGTTCTATAACAAGTTATGAACCAGTCAGGCCACATAGAACAATTCAAAAAATGTTTGAATTTTAAATAAAAAAAGCACCTGTCGGCAGTAAGACAGATGCTCTTCGTAAAGATTAGCATAAAAGGGGATTTAGTTAAATTGCGTTTTCGCCCAGTTACCCTGTTGATTAACTCTATCTCCCGGTTGGGATTGCTTAACTAGCCTTTTATTATGGGTAACATATCCGGAGCGTGCGTCAGTACTACAACTTTGGCCGTCTCTGCTTGCCTGGACAGTGCATGATTTAAGGCCGCCTGAGCGGAAGAAAATGGAACAAAACCTAATTTCCTTACTTCCTCCGCCGTAATCCCGTCTGATACAAAATATACAGAAGCCCGTTCCCGTACCTGCGCCCACGCAATTGCCAGCGCTGCGGCAACATGATCCTTGATCTTTCCCTCTGCCAACATGGTCTTAATTTCACAGGCAGAGTAACGGGTGTATTCCACCATATCAGAATGAGTCATAGCCACACCCTCGTAACACGGTGTTACGATAATTATAATCCCGCCCTCCCGCACAGCGCGGTCTGCGGCATAAAGAGTCTTATGCGCTTGCCAAAATTCTATATCACAAGGGTGAGAACCGGCCAGTACAATATCGGCTTCTCCGGGAATTTCAACGGAGTAAACTTCCCGCGATACCGCCGCCCCGGCCTGAAATGCCTCAACAAGATCACCAAAGAAGCCCTGGACTACCTGGCCATGCCGGTTGAGAACAGTATTAAAGATAGTATTCATGCCTATTTTACGGGCTATCGCGTTCAGTTCCCGGCGTACTGGATTATCTAAAATTCCTAGCTGCGACCGCGGCGACCGCACACTGAGTAAATGGGTTTGTGCTGTTGTAGCCTCTCCCGACACACCTGGCTGCACAATCTTGGCCCCGCCGGAATAGCCGGGAATATGGTGAGGAACAATACTGCCTATCCCAATTTTAAAGTCCGCTTCGTAGACCATACGGTTAATACTTATCGGTGTGCCGTTCTCAGTTAATCCTAAATCCACCAGGCTATCACCATCTCTGAACGGATGGTTAAAGATTTCGACCCGCCGGACTACTTCCTCACCGAATTTCGCAAGAATTTCTTCCGAGGTCATGAAACGATGCGTCCCGAGAGCAATGACTACTTTTATCTGTTCATCGGAAACTCCTGCTGCATTACATTCATCAAGGATAACCGGAATAATGACATCAACCGGTGTTAAACGGGTATTATCATCAGCAACAATAACGATATTTTTTCTGCCCTGAACCAGTTCCCGCAATGGGAGCGATGCTATTGGATTGGCTAACGCCCGCATAACTTCCGCCTTAACATCTGTTACAGGCTGAATATCCTGCGGGGAATAAACCCCTATTAAATTCCTTTCCGGTATAACTACCTCAATTTCTGTATTGCCATAAGGCAGCTTGCATGTGCAGTCCACTATAGGCTGGCCTCCTTCGTTAATTTGTCTTGGTTATGGCCATCCCGGTCTCCCCAAAGGATTGCCTCAGTCATACTACGACTGTCGGCAGTCCCTTTGCCGGCTTTGTCAAAGGCTGTACTTAGCATAATTAGCATAAAATATAAAGTTGGCCATGCGCAAGCTAATTTCCTTGAAAATTTTTTTACATCAATCCTGAGATTTTTGTCATTAATTATAACAGTGTAAAAAATTCAGCTAATTTTTTTTGGATAACTATGGTAATATTATAATAACGGATGTACATGCCAAACCAGCATAGTAATGAGGAGAGTAACTATAATGCCAATAATTACTATTGAAGCGGGGAAAATGAACAAAGACCAGAAGGACGCTTTAATCCGGGACTTGACCCAAACGGCCAGCGCTATTCTGAAAATTCCCGAGCAGTCATTTATCGTTGTTCTTAAAGAAAATGATCCTGATAACATTGGTTCAGGAGGAAAAATGCTAAGTAAAATAATTGCTGAAAGGAACCGGAGTAACACGTGAAAAGAGAGTAATTAGGGGGATGAATAAAAATGGACAGCGAAATCGCGCAACGTTTAAAGTTGAGGTATTCTCCCGTAGCTATTTTATTCACTGATGAAAAACCCCCAGGCGCCTTGGAGTTTGCCGAGGGCCGCTGGGGTTGCGTAGCGGCAATGTTAACAGCAGCAGCCAAGGGGCGCCAGACGGTTTTTGGCCGCCGTACCTTCGGCTGTTTAGGCGGCGGTGTAGGCCTGGGATTTGGAAATACGTACTCAGATTTTCCTGGAGGATTCGAGTATTTTTTGTCTACAGGCAAGGAAGGATATCGTGAGGGTGAGGCCTATAAGAAGACGCCGGAACTGGTGACAACATTTGTCGAAGCACTGCCCATTACCGATATTCCTAACCACTATGTTGTCTTCAAACCATTGACTGAAGTGGATATTGCCGTAGAAGAGCCTAAAGTCATCGTATTTTATGCCACCGCTGACCAATTGTCGGCACTGGTGGTACTGGCAAATTACGGCCGGCCTGGTAATGACAATGTCATTATCCCCTTCGGGGCGGGTTGCCATACGATTTGCCTGATTCCCTGGCATGAAGCATCCCGGGAGCGGCCGCGGGCCGTAGTAGGCATGACCGATATATCGGCACGCCCGGTTATTGATGCCGACCTTTTATCCTTTAGCGTACCTTTTGACATGTTCCGTGAGATGGAAGATAACGTCCCCGGCAGTTTTCTGGACAAACCGGACTGGCGCAAAGTTGCCGACCGTATCCCGGAAAAATAATGCGAATAAAAACCAAGCCTAGCGAATTGACAGGCTTGGTTTTCTTATCCTGACAGAAAATATAACTCTCTGCCAGGATAAGGGCAGCATCGGCTTCCACTTTCGCCAAAAGCTCGGCGCAAGCCGTGTTTTCTTTATTGAATAAAAAACGGTTGACAAATTCAGGAAAAGCATGTTAAAATGTGAACGTTAAAACATGAACACAGTTAAATAATGGATTTGTGCGGCTGACGGATTAGTGGAAGTTTACTCCATGAAGTGCAATTTCCTAGCAGTGAGTCGACCGTCTGGCAATAATGGTGCTGGTACGTGCTTAGATGGTCTTTTTTATTATAAAAACCATGTCATCTTTTGGAATAAAAGATATAGCTCAAAGTTGTGCATTTAAAACTACTGCATCTCCCCCCCTTTTGGAAAGGTGCGTTTTGATTATTTCAGGGATTCTGTCCTTTTTACCAGTGCGTAAAGCCGCAATTTTCAGGTACGGCTATATTCACATGGTAAATATGGCTAAATTCTAAATAATACATATTCTACATATTCTACATATTCTATACATCCTATGTATCCTTGTATTGTACATATCCTATACATTCTACATATTTGGAATTTAGGGAATTATCCCGGATAAATTCAACGCTTATGGCCAGGCGCCGCCTTACTAAATGGGTGGTAGTCTGGCTTTTACTTTGTTCTGGTTCTAACATCATTTTTAAATGATATATTTCTTAGACAAGCCTGTCAAAATAAGTGATAAATTGTTGAAATTTATTGCAAAATTCAAAATAAATTCCGAAGAATCTTTGGCTCATAATGGAATATAGGTGAAACACTTTTGCAGATACTCGGACTATTAAGGCTGGTTAATTATATTGCTTCCCATCTGTATTCCACCATGAGTTAGATAATCAAAAAATACCAGGAGGTGTTACTTAGGAAATAAGTGCAGAGGTCATTTCATTCAACAAACGTGAAAGCAACAAGAAAAAGGGGGATGTAAATTCATGGCTTGGGATCCTACAGTATTGAAGGACTGGCAAATTGCCGAAGCAGCAGAGGGAAATATACCCACTACCGAGCAATACCGGGAAATTATGGGACTGCAAAAAGATGAAATAATTCCGTACGGTAAAACTCCGAAAGTTGATTTCCTGAAGGTAATCAACCGTCTGAAAGATAAGCCGGACGGCAAGTATATTGAGGTAACCGCCATTACTCCAACCCCACTCGGCGAAGGCAAATCAACAACCTCGATCGGTATTATGGAAGGTCTTGGTAAGCGCGGGGTAAATGTTGGCGGCGCCTTACGTCAACCTTCCGGCGGACCGACTATGAACGTTAAGGGAACGGCCGCCGGCGGCGGTAATGCCCTGTTGATCCCAATGACCGAATTCTCGCTCGGCCTAACCGGCGATATCAATGATATTATGAATGCCCACAATCTGGCAATGGTTGCCCTGAATGCCAGAATGCAGCATGAAGCCAACTACACTGATGAAGAGTTAGCCAAGAGAAACCTGAAGCGACTGGATATCGATCCTAAGAACGTCGAAATGGGCTGGGTCATCGACTTTGCCGCTCAGGGCTTGCGCAACATAATGATCGGACTTGGCGGCAAAAAAGACGGCTTCCTGATGCATTCCAAGTTCGGTATTGCTGTTAGTTCCGAACTCATGGCTATCCTGGCTGTAGCCAAGGATCTGGCGGATATGCGGGAACGTTTCAAACACATTGTGGTGGCTTACGACAAGCAAGGCAAACCGGTTACCACCGCAGACCTTGAAGTTGACGGCGCCATGACCGCCTGGATGCGTAACACCATTAACCCGACCTTATGCGCCACCGTTGAAGGTCAGCCCTGTTTCGTTCATGCCGGCCCATTTGCCAACATCGCCATCGGCCAGTCCTCCATCATCGCCGACCGCATCGGTTTGAAGTGCTTTGATTACCACGTCACCGAGTCCGGTTTTGCTGCCGATATCGGTTTCGAGAAGTTCTGGAACGTTAAGTGCCGCCTGAGCGGGTTGAAACCCAATGTATCCATCCTGGTGGCCACTGTTCGCGCCTTGAAGATGCACGGTGGCGGACCTACCGTGGTACCGGGCCGCCCGATTCCGGACGAGTACACCAAGGAAAACCTGGGTCTTCTGGAGAAGGGCTGCGAAAACATGGTCCATCTCATCAATGTTATCAAGAAGTCCGGCATCAAACCAGTGGTCTGCATCAACGCCTTCTATACCGACACCCCGGCCGAGCACGCTCTGGTCAAGAGGATCGCTGAGCAGGCCGGTGCCCGGGCTGCTGTCTCCGAGCACTGGTTGAAAGGCGGCGACGGCGCCCTGGATCTGGCCGATGCCGTTATGGATGCCTGCAAGGAAGAAGTTAATTTCGAGTTCCTGTATCCGATGGAAATGCCACTGCGGCAGCGGGTTGAGAAAATCGCCAAAGAAGTCTACGGCGCCGATGGTGTCGATTGGGCGCCGCTGGCTGAGGAGAAAGCCAAGAAGTTCGAGGCTGACCCGAAATTTGCCGACTACTGCACTATGATGGTAAAAACCCACCTGTCCCTATCCCATGAACCAACCTGGAAGGGCGTGCCCAAAGGCTGGAGACTGCCGATCCGCGACATCCTGGTCTATGGCGGCGCCAAGTTCCTCTGCCCGATGGCCGGCGCTATCAGCCTGATGCCGGGAACCAGTTCCGATCCTGCCTATCGCCGGATCGATGTCGACGTCAACACAGGCAAGGTCAGCGGCTTGTTCTAGGAGAAAACTTCAAAAACATTGCCGCAAATGAAAAATATCCTTTCTGTTCGGACCAAAAATACTGGCTGGTTACTCACCAGCCAGTATTTTTTGATGGATGCGTAAAATCATTTGACCATAGTTTTTCCCCGGGACAGCCCATTTACCGTTAAGATCAATCCAGGTTTTGGACTGGCCAAACTTCGGCGAACGTTTGACCAAGTCGTAGCGCGGGTCAACAATCTCTTGCTTTGGCGGTTTCGTCGACGAATAAGCTAACAAGTGTTGGATTTGAGCCCTAACGCCGATTTCAGCAGAGGGAAACCAAGCACCTTTTACACCACCACCGGTTGTTCCCAGGCCGCTGTAATTATTTTGTAATGGTATAACATCACCGCCATAACGGAAATGTCCTGTTTCATGGATTGCCTGGGCAAACGCAACGTCCGGCCTGATTCCTTCCAGTTGGCCCTCCTGGTAATAATAATCAACAAGTTTTTCGACAGGCACAGTAAGTAAAGGCGAGCGGCCGCGTTTGCGTAAATATTCAATGCATTGTTCTTTAGTAGCTATCGGCGGACCCATAATGGATAAATCCATATATTCTGTTGTCTTTAGCTCTACCGGAAACTCTTTGGTGGCGGAAGCAGGAGCAGTAGTAAACAGCAATGGCAATACTAAAAACACAACTAGCATTACTTTTTGAATCATTGATGTCATATAGGCAACAATACAACTCTTCCTTGTCATGTCCACAAGCTTCTCACACCGCGCCCCTCTCTGCACAATAATGCGCTGTAAACAACATTTATTATCAAAAACATTCGCTATGCCTTAGTCTTTTCCTGTATACAACTCAACTTTTTTTGTAAAATACTGCTCTATATCTGTAAGTCCAGGACGGATAAATCATCCAATAAAAATTCCGGTGAATAAATAAAATTCCCGCTGGTTTATACTGAATTTATAGCTATTCGCATTTCCGGTTACACTAAAAAACGGAGGGATACTAAAATGGATGAAGTAGTATGTATGAGCTGCCATAACTGCCTGCCGACCACTTTGTCGTCCTGCCCCAATTGTGGCGGCGAGATTATTTTAGAAGGTGACAAAAAAAACGTTATTGACCACTTGCAGCCCAATTGTCTCATTCATCGCTATGAGGGCTCCGATCTCTTGGAACCGGCCGTTATCATTAGAGAAACTAAGGTCAACTGCAAAGTAGCCACCAAACTGAAAGAATATTCCAAACCGCTGACCGTCCCCAAGGCTAAAGTATACTCCTTCGACCAAAAGACTTTAGCTGCTATCCAGGCGCTTAGAAATGAACGTACCGCCACTATGTACCGTTATGACCAGCTGATCCAGGCTCATTGGAACAATTTAAAACCATATGAGCACTCGTAAACACTATCTTACCGGCTCTTCATAATACTGCAAGAGTTCACTCACAGTTACCAGCTCATACCCTTGGCTACGTAAATGATCAATAATGCTTGCCATAGCCTGAGGCGTAGGCAGTGGATACTGACCGTCATGCATAAGGACAATGCTGCCTGGGCGCACATTGCTAAGTGTTGCCTTAACCACCTGATCAACCGGTGGCCGGCGCCAATCGCCGGCGTCGACTGACCACAATATCGTTCTGTACCCACGCTCACGGGCTAAAGCCACAATTGTGTCATTATACGCCCCGTCAGGCGGTCTAAACAAAGTCGGTTTAGGGGCCGGTGCTGCTAAAATGATATTCTCCGTTCGTTCCAACTCGCTAATTACTTCGGCCGGCGTCATCCTGTTTAATCTTTTATGGCTGTAAGCATGTGAAGCAATTTCATGCCCTTCAGACGCTGCCTGGGCAACAATTTCCGGGTGGGCTTCGACATTGGCTCCCAATACAAAAAATGTAGCCTTGGCCTGCTTCTCCCGTAACACTTTCAACAGCTCGGGAGTCGTCTTATAGTGCGGTCCATCGTCAATAGTTAACGCGACTACCTTGTGGGTAGTCGGTATTTTTTTTATTACCTGACTTTTATCACCAAATCCATCCATAGCCTCATACCCCAGGCTGCAAATAATACCTACCGCCAGGACAGCAAAACTAAAAAAACTGCGCCGGAAAATGCCCTTCAGTTGCATCTAATTCCCCCCTATGTCAGAAGCTCTAGTTGATACTACGCAGTCCGGCAGCAAGATATGACTGGAATGGGTATGACTGACCGGAATGGGCAATATAATAAAATAGTTTAGAATAAGGAGGAATATTATGGGCCGGCAACTCTCCCGTTGCATCATTTCAATGCTAACCTGCTTGTGGCTTACTGCCGGCGCTGTTTGCGCTGCACCGTCCCTATCCGCCCAGGGGGCTATTCTGATGGACGCCAAAACAGGTCAAGTTTTATATGAAAAAAATATAAATAAAAAACTGCCTCCGGCCAGTACGACAAAAATCTTAACAGCCATCATTGCTATCGAAAGCGGCCGTCTGGATGAAACGGTACGAGTCAGCGCCAACGCGGCCGCCACCGGCGGATCCTCGCTCAACCTTTACCCCGGTCAACTTATTTCACTTCGCGAACTGGTGACAGGACTACTGCTACGTTCGGGTAACGATGCGGCAGTCGCCATTGCCGAACATCTGGCAGGCTCAGTAAATGCTTTCGTCGAAAGCATGAACAGCAAAGCAGCAAGCATCGGCGCAATCAACACCCGGTTTCGCAATCCCCACGGCCTTAACACTCCCAACCACCTGACAACCGCCTTTGATTTAGCCTTAATTACCCGTTATGCCCTTGTTAATCCAACATTTGCCGAAATCGTCAGTACCAAAGAGACAACCATCGAATGGCTTGATCGTAAGGGTAAAGAACAGGACCGCCATCTCCGTAACACCAATAAACTCCTATGGATGCTTGAAGACGCCGACGGGGTTAAGACCGGTACAACCAGTCAGGCCGGTCCCTGCTTGGTATCAAGCGCAACCCGCGGCAACCAGAAGCTCATCGCCGTTGTGTTACACGACCATTCACGCTGGTATGACTCGATGCAACTTTTGAAATACGGCTTTGATACTTATGACCTATATGAATATGCCGAGCAAGGAACTGTATTTGCCGCGCTTCCTGTAGAAAACGGCATGACCGGTATGGTCGATGCCATAGTGGCTATGCCGGCTGCCCTGGTAGTCAATACTGCAGACTATTCGTCAATAGCAGTGGAAGTTGATTTGCCGGAACAAATAAAGGCCCCGGTATACCAAGGCCAAAAAATTGGAGAAGTAGTATTTTATGTTAAAGACAAAGCAGTCAAAACAGTTGATCTTACTGCCGGCAGCACTGTTGAAGAACGCACAATGAATAAAATTTTTCTCCAGCACTGGTTGAATACCATACGCCGCTTATCAGGCTGGGGGCTGCTATAGCGGTTTCTGGTAAAAGAACGGCAGATAATGCTGAAAGCCAATATCACGGAAATTCAGTATGGCCTCAGTTCCACCGACAAACAGCACACCGCCTGGTTTTAGCGCAGTGAAAAAGCGGCGGTATAGTCCGTCTTTGGCTTCTTCGGTAAAATAGATAACAACATTGCGGCATAAAATAAGGTCAAAGCCTGATTCAAACTTATCTACCAGCAAATTGTGGCGCTGAAATTCAACTTTCGCTTTAATATCATCTTTTATTGTGGCTATGCCGTTTGCCTGCGTAAAATATTTATTAAGCCGGGCAGGCGGTATATTTTTCAGCTCATTAGCTGAATAAGATCCTTGTTTAGCTTTAGCCAGCATCTCGACGTCAAGGTCTGTGGCGAAAATACGGTGCCGGGTTTGCGGCGTGATCTCATTAAGCATAATAGCCAACGAATACGGTTCAGCCCCAATTGAGCAACCGGCACTCCAGATATTAAGCTTCGGGCTCCTTTTCAAGAGATCAGGAATAACCTTTTTTTCAAGCTCGTCAAATTTTTCGGGTGTACGGAAAAACTCGGTCACATTAATTGTAAGAAAATCAATAAAATCTTTGTATAATTTCGGATTAGCTTCCAGCTTGCTAAAAAAATCAAGATAGCCGCTGGCGCCGTGACGGTTCATCATATTGCCGATACGGCGCTGCATTTGCGCCGGCTTATAGTCGTTAAGATTAATGCCTGATTTGGCATGAAGCTTTTGTTTAAATAACTCCCACTCTTTGTCGTTCATGGACAACCCCCTGTTATTATTATGTTACATGCAACGGCTTCAACTTGTCATATATTTAGATAAGTTCTACATAATACAGTATTTTTCCTACATAATCTCCGGTGGTTTTTTCTTTTCACAAACCCAAAAACCCCCAGGTTTTATTGAAAACCTGGGGGCGGTAGAACAATATGAGATTATGCCAAAACTTCTTCCACAGTAGTTAATGGCAGGTTGTGAGCTTCGGCAACGCCTTTGAAGGTAACTTTGCCGTAATAAACGTTCAGCCCTTTTGCCAAACCAGCGTCGGCTCTAAGAGCTTCTTTCCAGCCTTTGTCGGCGATTTGCAAAGCATATTCAATAGTGGCGTTAGTGAGCGCCAGGGTTGAAGTGCGGGCAACTGCCCCCGGCATGTTGGCGACCGAGTAATGAACAACGCCATATTTGACATAGGTGGGATCACTATGAGTCGTTACGCGGTCAATTGTTTCGACTGAACCGCCTTGGTCGATGGCCACATCAACAATAACCGAACCCGGTTCCATTGTTTTAACCATTTCTTCAGTAACTAACTTAGGAGCTTTAGCACCAGGCAGCAGCACTGCTCCGATCAGAAGATCTGCTTTTTTAACCCAATTGGCAATATTATAACTATTGGACATTACCGTTGTTACCCGGCCGCCGAAGATATCGTCGAGGTATGTTAAACGTTCAACAGATTTATCAATGACGGCTACACGGGCACCCATACCGACAGCCATTTTAGCCGCGTTGGCGCCAACTACGCCACCGCCGACAATTACCACCTGGGCCGGTTCAACTCCAGGTACGCCGCCTAATAAAATGCCCTTACCACCAAACGGTTTTTCCAAGCAATGAGCGCCTACTTGCACTGCCATTCGCCCGGCTACTTCGCTCATCGGAGTTAACAGCGGCAGCGTGTGGTTCCGTTCGATAGTTTCATAAGCTATGCCAATGACTTTTTTCGTCAGCAACGCTTGGGTCAGTTCAGGTTCAGGAGCCAGGTGCAGATATGTGAAGAGAATTTGGCCTTCATGGAACAGGTCATACTCAGGAGCCAAAGGTTCTTTTACTTTCATAATCATTTCCGACTTATCAAACAAGGCTTTTTTGTCGGCAATAATTTGCGCCCCTGCCTTTACATAGCTTTCATCAGAAAAACCGCTCCCTATACCGGCGCTTTGTTCAACCAGCACAGTATGCCCTGCCTTCTTGAGCGTCTCGGTACCGGCGGGAGTGAGGGCCACCCGATTTTCATTGTTTTTGATCTCTTTAGCTACACCAATAATCATTTGTTTGGCCTCCTTATAATGTAAATTGCCGCCCGGAAGCAGCGCTATTATTTTTTATATACGTTAAATGCAAATATCGTGCCAAACTCATGGTGTCCCAAAAAAATGTACATCCCAAGCAGGTTAAGCCTTGAAATTACTGCATCATACTGCTTGCCCGAACAACTTCAAGCTAACCAATTTATAATCAGCAGGGCGCCTTGGAAACTATTGTTTCCGATTTCATGGCAATTTATCGTACCGTTTGTAAATTTTTGTTTCCATTCATTGTGTATTCGTGTATACTCGCGGTACACGCTTGCCGATCATGCACACAAGCTCATAGTTAATGGTACCAAGCTTAGCGGCCACCTCGTCAACCGCCATGCCGCCAGGTCCAAACAGGGTGGCAACATCCCCTGCTGCTACTCCTGGGATATCGGTAACGTCAGCCATACACTGGTCCATGCATATTCGTCCAACTAACGGCGCTTGGCGCCCTCTGATACTAACACTGGCTTTACCTGAAAGCAGCCGTGTCCAACCGTCGGCATAACCGACAGGTAATGTGGCAATCCGCCTTAGATCCTTAGCCCGGTACGTCTGACCATAACTAACAGTTGTGCCGGCCGTAATGTCCTTAACGTATGCCACCTGGGCTTGTAAGCGCATAGCCGGTTTTAAATTAACAGTTTGCGCTACTTCGTCCGAAGGCCAGAGACCATACAGGATAATTCCCGGACGTACCATATCAAACTGGGCTTCCGGTAATTCTAATGTGGCCGCGCTGTTGGCAATATGACGGACAGGTACAGTGATCCCCCGGGCTTCAATGCCGGCCAGCGCTTGAGTAAACCTGGATAACTGCTCATAGGCGTAGGTCTTGTCCACACTGTCGGCAGTGGCAAAATGGGAAAATACGCCTTCTAGTTCCAGGCCCGGCAAAGCAGCCACCTGGGCGGCAAATTCCCCGGCATAAGCCGGCGGGATGCCAATCCGGCTCATGCCGGTATCAATTTTAATATGTACCTTTATCCGGGTATTGAGACGGACAGCCGCCGCCGATAGCGCTTGGGCAGCGTCAAGGGTAAATAGAGTCTGAGTTATACCGTAAGCTGCCACCATTTCAGCTTGATAAAGCGGCGTATAGCCCAGAATAAGGATGGGTACGGTAAAACCAGCCTGTCTGAGTTCAATAGCTTCATTTAAAATAGCCACCGCTAAGCGATCGGCGCCGTTTGCCAGTGCGGTCCGGGCTACCGCTACCGCCCCGTGCCCATAGGCGTCAGCCTTAACTACCGCACAAAATTTAACACCCGGTTTGAGGACCTTCTTTATTTCACGTACGTTATTTTCAATAGCTTTCAAATCAATTTCAGCCCATACCGGGCGGCTAAACATGCTCATTTCCATATCTTCTCCTCCTCCTTTAAAATGCCGGCCGCTCGCTCAATAACAGCCTCTTTATTTTTAACCGCAGAGTTGTAGCTCAATCATTTAATTTTTTTAGTATTTGGGCGTGACAGTTGCGGTTTATTCCAACCAAAAGCATAGTAGGTGACAATAAGCAGCACGAGCCAGATAGAGCCAACAACCATAGCCACCAGCGTATCAGGATCAAAGCATAAAACCGCGGCCACCAAAGCAAGAAATGCCAGGCAGGCCCAGTTGACTACCGGATAACCGGGCATCGGATATTTGAGCCTGGCCTGCTGTGCATAAGTTAATCCCTGTCGAAACTTCATTTGCACAAGCAAAATTATAGCCCACACCCACAACGCGGCAAAGGTACTTACACTAGTTACATAGGTAAATACCTTACCTGGCGCCAGGTAGTTAAGCACCACCCCAATCAACAGAAAAAAGGCTGACACCAAAATACCGTTAATGGGAACTTTCCGGCTATTTAACCTACCAAAATATTTGGGCGCCCTCCCCTGCAACGACAAATTGTAAAGCATGCGGCCGGTACTAAATATACCGCTATTGCAAGACGATAGCGCCGCAGTCAATACTACAAAATTTATTATACCGGCAGCTGCCCGCACCCCTAATTTTTCGAACGTGAGTACAAACGGGCTGCCAATGCTCCCAAGCTGATTCCAGGGATATAAAGACATAATAACAAACAATGCGCCTACATAAAAGATAAGGATTCGCCAGAACACTTTATCAATAGCCGCCGGCAGCGTCTTTTCCGGATCTTTAGCCTCGCCTGCCGTAACGCCGATAAGTTCAATTCCCAGATAGGCAAACATAACCATAACCAGCGACATTATTATCCCCGGCAGCCCTTTTGGGAAAAAACCTCCTTCACTCCACAGATTGGATATGCCAATAGGCACGCCGTTATTGCCAACACCAAAAAGTATCATAGCTAAACCGGCAACAATCATAGCAATAATCGTGAGGACCTTGATAAGAGCAAACCAAAACTCAAACTCGCCGTAAGCCTCGACAGCAATCAGGTTAACAACCGTCATGCCCACCAATGCTGCCAGTGCCGGTAACCATTGCGGCACTTCCGGCAGCCAGAACTGAACATACACGCCAACTGCTGTTATTTCGGCCATACAAGTTACAACCCACATAAACCAGTATGTCCAGCCGGTAATATATCCTGCCAGCGGCCCTAAAAAAGCGCCGGCATAGGCACTGAAAGAGCCTGATACCGGGTATGCCGCAGCCACTTCTCCCAACGCCCGCATTATGTAGAAGATGATGATACCACCCGCAAAATAAGAAAGCATCAATGCCGGCCCGGCAATTATGATTGCTGATGCTGATCCGAGAAACAAACCAACACCGATAGCGCCGCCGAGAGCAATAAGCTGAACATGCCGCTCCTGCAAGCCACGATGTAAGTCTTCATGCAAACCATCTTTTTGGGACATGGTTTCCCTCCTATCGCTTAATTGTGGCTCATCATAAAGCTTAAAGCTACTTGCCAATCTCCTTTTGCGGAAATGTAACCTGCTATACTTCCATATTATGCAAAAGTTGTGACAGTATTCTGTATTTTAGCGACAAGTCCAAGCACTGTACTTTTTAAAAATACTTCACATGGTTGCGTCATTAATTGTATGGTAATTAAGAATATTAACTCTTGCCATAAAGAAAACACGGCTTGCGCCGAGCCTTTGGCGAAAGCGGAAGCCGATGTTGCCCTTATCCTGGCAGAGAGTTATACTTTCTGCCAGGATAATAAAAACCAGAGGTATACGAGTTAGCCTCTGGCAGCGGAAACCTATTTACAATCATGGGATATAAATCTTGATAGGGAACTTTCTATTTCCACAAGTCTTTTTTATTAGCTAGTGCTCGGTTTTGGTTTCCGCCCCGGGCGTGTTGATATTCAACGATCAACCTATCTAGATGCGAGCTGAGTTCGGCTACTTCTTTATCTGACAAATTCCCCCGCTTGTTAACAACAAGTTGGTGGAGGCGAAAACGTACTCTTTCAATCTCCTGTTCCTTTGTGGACAAATCGCCCATTAAATTTGCTCCTTGTCATTATACTTTTGCTTGCCTGCTGACAGTTGAAGCCATACCTTTGAGCCAACAACACCATTCATGCAGTCCCTCTCCTGAGCGACATGAAATGTTAAACAACTGAATACCGGAATTTATTGTTTTAATATCAGCAGTTGCCGTATCAAGGTTAAAGTTGGTGTATGGTAATAAATCAATTTTATTCAAAACCACAGCACTTGATTCCTGAAATACCAAAGGATATTTAAGTGGCTTATCCTCTCCTTCAGTGACACTAAGCACCACAACTTTAGCATGTTCGCCAACATTAAAATTAGCCGGACATACTAGGTTACCGACATTTTCAATAATCAGCAGTTCAATTCCGCTTAAGTCTAAGCTTGCAAGCGCCTGCTCAACCATGGTTGCATCCAAGTGACAGCCGCCCGCGGTATTAATTTGAAATACCGGCACACCGTGGCGGGCAATGCGGTCTTTATCCTTGTCAGTATAGAGGTCTCCTTCAATAACTGCCAGTTTAACCTCGTTCTTCAAGCGGCTGATAGTCGCTTCCAACAGTGCTGTTTTTCCGGCTCCGGGAGACCCAAGGAGATTAAGGGCATAAATTCCCCGAGCTGTAAGCTGCTGATTGATTTCTCTGGCCAGCTTGTCATTTTTGTCTAGTATTTGGGCCATTACCTTGACTTCCACTCATTCTACCTCCACATACTCAACGCTGAGCTCGCGCCCGGCGGTAATTTCTACTCCCGGCGAACCGCAACAAGGACAAAAAAAACGGCGACTAAGAATTGCAAACTCTTCCCGACAGTCGCGGCAGCGGCCGCGCAGCGGGACAATACTTACCGACAGGCCGGCGTCAGCGGCAATAGTATTCCCGGCTAACGCGGCAAAGCTGAATTCCAGTGCCTCAGGCACAACACCGGTAAGTTCGCCGGCCAGTATTTTGATGCCTGTAACTCTCCTTGCATTGTGGCTGGCAGCCGTACTCAGGGCAATATCGAGAACACTCTGGGCAATTGCTAATTCATGCATTGCTAAACTCCATACTATAATAAAACATAGCTTCTAAAACAACTCTCTGATGCATATAAATATTCTCCATGTTTTTGTAAAATCCTTCCATATGAAATTGACTATTTTCCGTATTATTTAATTCCATATTTTTACTAAATTAACATAAAATTTATAGGATAACGACCATTACAGCCGCAGATACTAGGATTAGAAAAATTTCAGGAGGTGTCAAGTACATGGCTAGAAGCAACAAACCTGTTAACCCCGCTGCTGAGAATGCTCTTGACCGCATGAAAATGGAAATAGCGAATGAACTCGGTATTAGCGAACGCGTACGCAGCCAAGGTTGGTCTACCATGACCTCAGCGGACTGCGGCCGGGTCGGCGGTCATATGGTCCGCCGCATGATTGAACAGTATGAGTCAACACTGGGTGGACAAACTCCAACCGCTACTACCTCTACTGCAGCTACCGGTTCCACTGCTGCTACCGGTTTCACCAACACTACCATGACTTCGCAATTTGATATTAACGGTCAATAATTGGGATCATAATAAAAGGCGGCTTTCAGCCGCCTTTTATTTTTCAAAACCAGGCAGTCTCATGAGCGTTTACGGTTTAATAACTGTATTATATCCGGATACCTGCGAGTGTTAATAATGTCGGTAGCAGTCAAACCAGACTTGCGTGCTGACGCTAAACCATAACGCATATGTTCAAATTCTCCGACGGCATGAGCGTCAGGATTTATAGCAAATAATACTCCTTGTTCTTTAGCCGTACGGCACCAACGCCAGTCAAGGTCAAGGCGATAAGGGCTGGCATTGATTTCGATAAACGTTCCTGATTGCGCTGCAGCCTTAATTACTTCTGACAAATTGACGGCATAACCCTTTCGTCCCAATAAAATCCGGCCTGTAGGATGGCCGAGTATGGTTACATAACGATTATTCACCGCCCGCACAATCCGGCGGGTCATATCAGCTTCACTCTGGCGGAAGGCCGAATGCACCGACGCTACAACAAAATCAAAGCTTGCCAGTACTTCATCAGGATAATCAAGCGAGCCGTCCGGCAATATATCGCTTTCAATTCCTGCCAAAATAACAAAATCATGGTTTGCTGCGTTGAGTTTGTCGATTTCGCGTCGCTGCGCCATAACAGTCTCTACTCTCAGCCCCCTGGCATAAACGGCAGTCTGACTGTGATCGGCTATCCCTATATATCGCCACCCCCGTTGTTCGGCAGCCTCGGCCATATCTTCAAGGCTCCCCGCACCATCTGAATAAGTAGTATGTACATGAAAGACGCCGCAAATATCAGAATATGTCACCAATAGAGGGGCGGCCGCCCCGGCTGAATCCAGTTCGGCATCGTCTTCTCTAAGCTCAGGCTCTACAAAGTTTACGTTTAGCGCGGCGTAAAGGCCAGCCTCATCTGTTACCGGCACTATTTTGTCAGCCTTAGTCACAAGTCCTGTAGAATCAAGTGTCAGACCCTGTTCTTGGGCGCGTTCTGCCAGTTTAGCCACATAGCCGGCGCTGCCGGTATAATGAAACAAAGCTGTGGTGTATTCAGCCGGACTAACGATATAAATGTTGCAAGTCAAGCCGCTAACCAGAATAAGTGTAAGCTTAGGTCCACTCCTGTCAACAATTTTGTCAACCCCCGGCATGTCAGCCAAAGCAGCAGCCAGGCTGTCAACGGCCGAACAGGCAACCACAATGTCAATATTTCGAATGATCTCAAGACCACGTCTGATACTGCCGGCAACGGCGACTTGCTCAACTCCGGACTGTAGCTTAATGTATTCAGCAATAAGCTCGGCTACCGGCCAGGCATCGCCGAGAATAAATTGACCTTGAAATTTCTTCATATATTCGATACCCTGCAATATCCTTTCCTGGGTTTTGTCGCCAAATCCAGATAAAGACACAAGCCGGTTTTCCCGGCAGGCATATTCAAGTTCTCCCAGCGAATGTATCCCCAAAGCCTTATGCAAAATCAACGCCTTTTTCGGACCCAAGCCAGGAAGTTTTATCAAGTCAAACAACACCGGCGGCAAACTGCTTTTCAATTCCTCATAATAGGTTATCCTGCCGGTAGCAATGTATTCACGAATTTTTTCCCCAAGCGCCGGGCCAATGCCTTTAATCCCCATCAGTTTACCGACAGTATCAGGGTCGGACAAGTTGCCGTCAACCTGTTCAACAATACGGGCTGCATTTTGATAGGCCCGGATTTTAAAAGAGTTTTCGCCGCTCAGTTCAAGCAGGACGGCGATTTCGGCCAACAACCGGGCCAATTCATGTTTATCGGTCATGGGCTGTCCTCCGTTACTTAGGTTCAAAGTAGACGATTACTTCAGTTCCCGGTTTGACAGGCGTATTGGGGCTAATGTTCTGTTTTACGGCCGTGCCGGTGCCAACAGGTACAAAAGTAAGCCCCAAACGATGAAGCTCATCCCCTGTTTCCCGAATTGTCTTGCCGTTAAGAGCCGGAACCAGAACTTGCCCGGGCGGCACAACCGGCGGCGGTCCCTCGGAAGTTGGCCCTGCATGAGGCAATTGCTCCTTAGCATCAGCCGGTTTAGCCGGTGGTAAAAGCGTACCGTCGTCCTGTGGCCGGATAGCCAGATACCGCATAATTTGGGACATGATTTCATTAAATACCGGTGCGGCAATTTCCCCGCCGTAGTACATGCCTGCCGGATCATCAATGACAATAAGCGCAGCCACTTGCGGGTCTTCTACCGGCCCAAAGCCGGCAAAAGAAGCAATATAGTGTCCTGACTCATAACCAATGCCGTTAGACTTTAATTTTTCTGCCGTACCCGTTTTCCCTGCAAAACGATACCCTTTGACTTTGGCCTTTTGGCCACCACCTTCACTTACAACTTTTTCCAGCAATGTGGTTAGCGTGTGTGCTGTTTCCGGACTAATGACCTGTCGGACGACTACCGGTTCGAAAGACTCGGCCAACGTACCGTCGGCATTACGATATTCGCGGATAATACGGGGCTTTAACAATACACCGTCATTGGCAATCGCCGATATTGCCGTAATCATTTGCAGCGGTGTTACGGCAATACTCTGGCCGATGGACATGGTTGCCAAGTCACTGTCCCGCATGTCTTTAGGATCAAATAATATGCCTTCTTCCTCTCCGGCTAGCCCAATGCCTGTTGCTTTACCAAAACCAAAAGCCCGCACATAATTTGTTAATTTGGCTGCCCCCAAGCGCATGCCGATTTCAACAAAGCCGGTATTAATTGAGTTTTTAATAATATCGGTAAATGATACCTCACCGTAACTTTCATCACTCCAATTTTTTATCCGCCGCCCCGATACCTCCACATAGCCTTTATCGATAAACCGTTCATTCGGACGTACTTTACCTTCTTGCAAGGCAGCTGCCGCTACAACGGCTTTAAAAGTCGACCCCGGTTCATAGACAATCGATACTGCCCGGTTCTTCCACTCAGCCGGACTATAATTGTAAAACTGATTGGGATTATAGGTCGGGCGGCTAGCCATAGCCAAAATTTCACCTGTTTTAGGTTGCATGACAATTATCGTGGCCGCCTTGGCGCCTGTATGAGCCATCGCATTGTCAAGTGCCTTTTCCACAATGTATTGAATCGTGCTGTCAATCGTTAAATATACTGAACGGCCCTGCTTCTTCGGAATAAATGAAAATATCGAATTGAATATCGGCGTACCGTAACTGTCGGTATTAATAACTTGCTTAATTTCCTGTCCCTTAATCGTCTTATCAAGCACCATCTCAATACCTTCAAGACCAACATCGTCGGTGCCGACAAACCCTAATACATGCGCTGCCAAACTGTCATTGGGATAATAGCGTTTGCTTTCTTCCACAAAATCAAGTCCGGAAAGGTGGTAGTCTTTGATCAGCGCTTCCACTCTTTTAGCTTGTTCTGGTTCAAGCGTTCGCTTAAGCCAGATAAAACTGCCGTCGACCATTAACCTTGCTTTAATATCAGCAGGACTGACACCAAGAACCGGCGCCAGCAGGCCGGCTGTCGCATCAATATCTTTGACCTCGCGCGGATCAGCGTAAAGTGATTTGGCCATATTGCTTACTGCCAATTCCCGCCCGCCCCGGTCATAGATAGTACCACGTGGCGACTGCAGCACCCGGCTTTCTTTAAGCTGGTCACGCACCTTAGCGCTTAGTTGCTGGCCTTCACCGAACTGAATCCAGGCAATTCTTACCACAAGAAGAGCAATCGCCAACATTGCAAAGGTTAAAAACAAAGCCAGGCGTCGTTGAATATGTACCGGCATAGCCGCCATATATAATCAATCCTTCCTTAGATTGCAAACTCACTTATTGATTATTCGCCGTACCTTGTCATTTACCTCCCCGGTAATCTAACGACGTCAAAAAGACACCGCATTGCACGGTGTCTCAACCTAAAGCATTTAATATCAATACTTGTTACCTTTATTGGAATAAATTACTACATACTAACTTTACCTAAGTGTATCTTTAATGACTCTCAGAGCATTGCCCCAGCAAATTTTTTCAATTGCATCCTGTCCAAACCCGTTTTCCCTAAGAGCATCAACCAGCTTATACATTTCGCCGGCATGTGAAAGTTCAAGTTCCTCACTAATGCCGTCAAAATCTGAACCAATGGCTATAACGTCAATCCCCCCCACCTTGCGGATATGTTTTAAGTGTTCGACCATGTCCGCCACCCGGCTAACGGAGTCACTGCCTAAAAATGTTTTTTCAAAATTAAGGCCCATGACACCGCCTTTTTCAGCCAAAAGCTTTATCATGTCGTCAGTTAGATTGCGGGGGTGACCGGTCAAAGCACGGGCATTGGAATGGGAAGCAACAAAAGGTTTCACCGATAAAGCCGCAACATCATAAAAGCCTTGATCTGACAAGTGGGACACGTCAATAAGCATTCCCAGCCTGTTCATTTCAGCCACTACTTCCCGTCCAAACGGCGTAAGCCCCTGGTTGCGGCAGTCCGGCTCACTGTTGGGATAGCCTATTTCATTGGGATAATTCCAGGTCAGCGTAATAAGTCTGACCCCCAGGCGGTAAAAGGTGCGCAAATTTACTAAATCTCCCTGCAGCGCCCCGCCTTCTTCAATTGTTAAAAAAGCCGAAATTTTGCCAGCGGCGCGGTTTTGCTCCAATTCATCACCGTTTTTCGCCAAAACAATATATTGGCAGTTGTCTTCAATCTCCCGGTAAAACCGGTCAATCATGTTTAGTGCCCGCGTGAGGGGAGGACCATCTTTTCTAAGATTGATAAACATGGCAAAAAATTGCGCCTGCACCCGGCTCGCCAATAGCTTTTCAATATCAACACTGAACTTGTTACGGTACAGCCCGGCGGTTTCGCCTTGCTTCATAATCCGTAAAATGGTGTCACAATGCAAATCAATTATATTCATGTAGCCTCTCTCCCTCATCTGCACATATTTACCGTACGAGTCGCTTTATAATTCAAATTATAGCATTTCAAGGAAAAATATTCCATAAAGGTGACGACTAGTTGTCACCAAACTACCACAGAAATATCTAATACCCCAAACACCTTGACATCCCCATCCTTCCTTTTAGAATATGTAATCAAACAGGTAATCGAATATTTATGCACAATGGCTATTAGGAGAGACTGCCGATGCAGCTGGCTTTTTTATTCCGAGTACTGCCCTGCGTCTTGACAACCATATTCACCTTGAGCGTTATGCATTTCGGCTACAGCGGTAATCTGACTGCTGAAGTTGTCAAAATCGGCGCTTGTCATTATGCCTTCCGATAATAGCCTGTCCTTGAGCTCGCCGGGACCCAGCCCGCGCCATATTTCATACTGGTGGCAATCAATCAGGAAGTTGGTTAAAAGATAACTTAACATCATTCTGGTCATGATATTTCCCTACCACCCACAGGTCTCAGTATGCCAAAAGGCTTAGAAACATCCATTTTGTTCTCTCCTCGTCACGTAATTGCTCCATATCGATATTATAACCCAAAACAAAAAAAGCCCCCATGTTTGGCAGACAGCCTAAGTATATAGTATCCAATAAAGATTTACAGGCGTGTTGTTAGTATAAGCGTAAGTCAAGCGCCAGCGGTGGAGCGTTACTAACAGCACGCCTAGAAAAAAATCTTTATTGGATTTCATATAGATGGGCATAATTTTTTTCGCGAGGATGTTTATGGATAGTATTATAATATCTGCCGGCAATAATCAGCTAAATGGTGTCATTCACTCACCTGCCGGTCATTCTGATAAAACCCTCATCATTTCCCATGGCTTCCGTGGCACAAAAGCTGGCGGCGGACGCGCCGTCAGCTTGGCGTAAGCGGAAACCGATGTTGCCCTTACCCTGACAGAAAGTTATACTTTCTGTCAGGGTAAACTGAAACAAGCTGGCGACTATTGATAATAGTGCCAGCTTGTTTCTTAACCGGAAACAAACATCCCCAACCGTTCTTTAATCTACCCCTAAAATGGTAGTTTGCTTATTTAAATACTGCCCCGGACATTGCCGATGAAACTAATTTTGCATACCGTTCAAGATAACTGCCTTTAATAACATGGTCTTGGACCGGCTTTTGCCATACTGCCCTGCGACGATTCAGTTCTTCTTCATCAACATGTAGATGAATCTTACCTGCAGGAATATCAATCTCAATCATGTCTCCCTCTTGAATGAGCGCAATTGGCCCGCCTTCAGCCGCCTCAGGTGAAACATGGCCAATAGCAGCACCGGCGGTAGCGCCGGAAAACCGGCCGTCAGTGACCAGCGCCACCTCTTTTGATAAGCCCATTCCCACAATCGCAGCCGTAGGAGTAAGCATTTCTCTCATTCCCGGTCCGCCCTTTGGACCCTCATACCTTACTACCACCACATCGCCTGGTTTAATCTGCCCCCCGTATATTGCAGCCACAGCAGGCTCTTCCTGATCAAAAACCCTGGCCGGCCCCTTGTGATGCAACATTTCCGGCGCCACAGCCGCGCTTTTGCATACCGCACCATCAGGCGCCAAATTGCCATACAACAGCTGGAGTCCGCCTTTTTGCGAATAGGGATTGTCCATTGGCCGGATAACTACATCGTTCAGCACTTTGGCATCCTTGACGTTTTCCATAACTGTTTTACCGGTTACAGTGATAGCCTCATTATGCAAAAGACCATGTTTACACAACTGATTCATTAAAGCCGTTATCCCGCCGGCATTATGAACATCCGCCGGATAGTGACCGCCGGGAGCAGGCTTCATTTTCACCAGGTGCGGTATCTTTTGGGCGAGTTCGCTAAACGTGTTAACATCAAAATTAATCCCTGCCGCATGTGCGATGGCGGTTAAATGCAATACAGTATTCGTTGAGCCACCGATAGCCAGATCGACAACAATAGCATTTTCAATTGCCTCTTTAGTAATAATTTGGCGCGGCAGAATAGACTTATTGTATAACTCCATAATTTTCATGCCTGTTTGTTTTGCCAGGGCCAATCTTCTGCCTGTACCGGCCAAAGCGGTACTTCCCGGCAAACACATGCCTAACGCTTCGGTAAGAAAGTTCATCGTGTTGGCAGTGCCTAATAAATTGCACGCACCACAGCCCGGCAGTGCATCTCTTTCCCGTCTGGACAACTCTTCCCGGGTAATCAGGCCTCTGGCAACATCGCCTTGAGCGGCCATAAGGTCTGTGTAGCCGATTTCTTTGTTATCCACGCAACCGGTAGCCATCGGACCACCGCTAATCATAATCGCCGGAATATTCAGCCTGACAGCTGCCATTAACAAGCCGGGAGTAATTTTATCACAGTTCGTTACCAAAACCATGGCATCATACTGGTGACCATTAACCATGCATTCTACCGAATCACAAATCAATTCTCTACTGGCCAACGGATAATGCATACCATAATTGCCTTGCGCAATTCCGTCACAAAGGCCGATTGTCGGGAATTCAATCGGCGTCCCGCCGCTGGCAATAACCCCCTCGCGTACAGCTTTGGCAATGCTGTCCAAGTGCAAGTGCCCCGGCATAGTCTCATTCTGGGTATTAACAATGGCAACTAGCGGCTTGTCGAGATCCTCCGGCAGTAAACCCATGGAATAGTATAATGCCCGATGGGTTGCCCGCTCTAATCCACGTGTCGTAATATGACTCCTCAACCCATTTACCTCCTCTTCACGATATCTGAAGTTTTATACCACAATCAATCCACCGGCAGCAACCGAACTGCCGTCCTAGGAAAATGTTTGTGATTTCTAAATCTTCAAATTCCCTAAAAAGGCTGTTTTACCTCCGGGTTTTTTTGACATTCGTACCGAGATTATTGTCCTGTCTCCCGAGTCTCGATCAATTTACTGGGAGCCATATTAAAATGCCGTTTGAACACACAGCTGAAATAGCTTGAATCATTAAAGCCGACTAGGCGCGCTGCTTCGGCAACAGTATATTTACCGCTGAGCAACAGATCCTTCGCCTTATTCAGTCGCACTTTGGTTATATAGGCTGCAAAACCTTCACCGGTAAATTTCTTAAATATCCGGCAGAAATAGCCGCTGCTCAAAAATAACTTCTCGGCAATGTTATCCAGGGTAAGATTCTGATTATAATTTTGATTGATATATTCCACAGCCCATTTTACCGACTGTTCAGCCTGATTTTGCTCATTCAAACTGATTATCCCAGCCAGTTTATCAATCAGACTACACAAACACCGTTCCAGATCACAGCCGCTTTGAACAGCATCCAGTTTGGCAGCAAATGTTTTTCTCAGCAACACAGCATCCTCGGCGGAAATTATGTGTTCAGCATACTCATTGATCAAATGATTGATAATTTCGTCCACCGTACCATAAACATCTGTAGCTGAATACATCTGCTGGCCGATATCGCTGAAAAATTGCGTTACAATCAGCTTTGCTTTGGCAGATTGCCGCTCCATCAAAAAGTTGCGTATTTGTTTAAATATGGCATTACCACATAATATTGCCTGACTGTTCTTGACGACATCACCGGCGAAAAAAAGCCCCTTCTTCCGCCAAAATACAGCTGTTCTCCTTATTTCGTCAGCATCCCTATACGCCGCGGAAATTTGCCTATTGTTACTTACCGGGCTTACCCCGGCACTCAGGGAAACATGATAGCGCTGCTGCCAGTCATCAATCAGAAGCTTCAATTCACAACACAAATTGTGGCTCAGCTCCCGTAAAATACCGGCGGTCTCGCCTCCCATGGAAGCTGTTACCATTCGCCCGCTGAACCGGCTGCTAAACTCCCAGACTAAGCGTTCCGCAAGGTTGGCCCGCTCCGGCGTATCTATGTCTCCCCAAACGGCAGCCGCCATAACCGCGGCAGGACGAAAATTCTCTGTTTTTGTCAAACGCCGCAGCAGCATATCTTCGTTATTGCCGTCACCCTTTAACAATTCAAACATTCTTTGCTTAATAATAAGAGGTTTGGTTTTTTTGATTTGAGTAGTCATTCGTTCGGTACGCTGTTTTTCCAGTCGTTGCTGTAACACATGATTAATGCCTTGTTTAAGGGTATCGACAACTAACGCCGGACGTATCGGCTTTAATAAATAATCGGCCACCTGAGTTCTGATTGCTTTATGGGCATAATCAAATTGGCTGTACGCTGTTAATATATAAATAACCGTTTGGGGATATTTCTTTCTAATGATTTCAGCAGCATCAAGACCGCTCATGCGCGGCATGCTAATATCGAGAAATACAAATTCCGGCTGATATAAATCAGCCAATTGCACTGCCTCTTGGCCATCGGCAGCCTCACCACAGATTTCAAAAGGTAAGTTATGCCGTTTGACAATATAACGTATATACTGACGCACCGAAGGTTCATCATCCGCAATAATCATTTTATACATTTTATCCCCTCCCACAGCATATACTTAACCTATATGAAATCCAATAAAGATTTTTTTCTAGGCGTGTTGTTAGTAACGCTCCACCGCTGGCGCTTGACTTACGCTTATACTAACAACACGCCTGTACATCTTTATTGGATACCATAGAGTTACAATGGCAGACAAATTCTCGCTTTGGTCCCTTTTTCCGGCAGGCGTTCAATAACAAATTCAAAAGCATCACCGTAGTAATGCCGTAAACGCATATAGATATTCTTTAGGCCGATTCCCTTAAGAGCTGCCGGGTCATATTCACTTTTGGGGAAATCGCGAATTGCGTCCACCACCTCCGGCGCTATTCCGCAACCATTATCGATAACTTCCAGAACGGCTGTCTGCTGATGCTTATAACCTCTAACAATCAGTTTTCCCCGCCAAAGAATATCAGTAAATCCATGAAGAATAGCGTTTTCAACTAATACCATGATTATCATAAACGGGGCTTTAACATCCAAAATGTCCTGTTCCACCTGAATGTCAACATCAAATTTATCCGGAAATCTGTTTTTTTGGATAAATAAATAATCTTCAATGCAATTTAATTCTTCTCTGATAGTAACAAGTGAATCGGTCTTTCCCAGACTAAGCCGCAACAGATTGGAAAGCGCGTATGTCAACGAAGCCAATGTGGAAGCTCCGTCCATTTCAGCCTGCTGGGCAATAATATTTAACGTGTTAAAGAGAAAATGCGGATTTACCTGTGATTCCAAAAATTTCAGCCGGGCTTGATTCAACGAATTGGACAATTGGGCTTGCTTCTGGCGTTCCTCCGAAAGGCTGACCTGGTAAGAACTGAGTCTTTTCTCTTTAATTGAGTTAATCATCAGTTGCACAAGCGATGCACTAACCAATCGTAACGTATCGGCTACCGAATTCATGTGATTGCGGTTAATAAGCGGGAGATTGATGTATGCATTTTGGGCCATGATATGATTTTGGCCGCTGAAAACATTAAACATTTCAGGCGCCTCTTGGTTCAGGCCGGTATACATCAGTCCATACCCGCAGCCCAAATACCCCAATACTCTTCTATTGACTATAATGGGGCACTGAATGGACGCCACTCCAAATTTACAGTGATATAATTTTTGCTCGGGTTGGATCTTTATATTTTCTGGTGAGCTCAAAATACAGTCGCCGCATTTTTCATGCATGCAAATCATACAAAATTCGGGAAGTTTCCTTGGCATGGTCAATAAGTCCCCGGAAACATCTACTAATGTAACGGCCATGCGGACAGTTTCGGCGAATTGTTCAGCAATTATATCTAAATTTATAATTTTAGCAACTTCCTTAAGTTCGATATCCTCGACCGTATATATTTCTCCCAGGGCTTTGGGGATGGTAGGATACACAATACTCAAAAAAGACGCGGTACTTGGTGTACTGTTTACAATCCGGTGCCGGCTCCCATCGCTAATATAGCCGAGTGTTCCTTTATGCAGCCGTATTTCCCGTTCATCACACCAATGAACAATTTCTCCCTCCAGGCCAATGATGATCTCTTCATAGCCTGAATGAACATGAGAAGCATGCTCTTTTCCGGGATAGACGATAGCAACTGACACAGTCGGTTGCGTATTCGGACTAGTAGGGGCAAGCTGGAGCCAGTGCTGTTCACCCCAGTTGAAATATTGATCCCCGATAACATTTAAATTAAATGTTTCTTCTATTGCCTTAATAATATTTTTGTCCATTGCTAAATCACTCCACGCCGTTTGCTTGCAAAAAATTAATGTAACACTTTTACTCTTTCACGCTAAATTCCTGCTTTTCAAAAAAATCTTTCAACCCAGCCACAAAATATTACCTCACGTTTTGCCGAGATATAAGAAAATTAGCCTTTCTTTTCGGAATAATAGAGAAGTACTCCAGATGGAGTACTTCTCTTTATTCCGACTATCCGGATAGGTTATACCATATATTTTTAATTAACTGCCGCTATCTTGGATTGCCGCATATGTCTTAAAGCACTCAACTACTTACAATTATAGCAATATGCCTTGTTCATCAAACTGCATTGGGAACGGTTTTCCCAATATTTCAATATCATCGCGCTGCGCAGCCTGTGCCAGCAGCGCCTCCGATATCTGTATCTCGGTAAGGTCTAGCGTAGTTTTTATGCGCACTACTTTTTCTTGACCGGAAATTACGGAGATACAGCTTCGCAACGCAACCGCAATGGCCTCTTTATCGGTTTCCAAAGTCATGGGAACTTTCACAAAATCCATGACAATTTTTGAGGTAAGGGCATTCATGTAGCCTTTAGCAGGATCAATTGCCGAAACCAGTCTACGAGTAGTGACATCTGCCATTCCTACCCCGAGTGCATTGCCATGGGTCTCAGGAGTTAAACCGAGGACGACAAGCCGTTGATAGCTGGGGCCTCCCTGCAACCCGGTGGCATATCTACCCGTAATGTTAGGGTCCATGCCGTCGCCACTTATGTTTTTGCCCATTTGCTCCACGATCAAAACATCAAACTGATCAATTAATATTTTCGGCATTAATTTCCATGCTTTTGCTAATAACTCAACTTCTCTTGCCTCAATCGCTTCGGCAGGTATTGCTTCAATATGAGCGGTTTGCTCATAAGCATTTTCCACAACGGCCACACCGAATAAAATATTGGCATGTTGCTTCACACATTGATATGTCTCCAATAGTATCTGCCCGAAATTTTTTACGTTAAAATTAGAGTGTAAAGTTTCTGCGCCCCGTTGCTTGCCGCCGCCGATGGCAATCATCTTGACCAGCCCGCTTTCACGGGGTGCGCGGAATGCCGTATGGGGCTTTACCCGGCCTACCGGAATAATGCCATCAGCCGCGAACGCATTTTTATCAAAATACACCGGCATTCCTGATGTAAGGTTACCCACTTTCACTGTTTCCATTGAAGATATTATTGGAGCCCCGACCCTGGACTCGGTTATTCCCAGACTTTCGAGGACTTCCAGCTGCCCTTCGGCGGTAGCTCCGCCGTGGCTGCCCATGGCCGGAACAATAAAAGGATTTGCTCCCCTGTTTTTTATTTCGCGGACCAGGACGGTAATAATCTTATCGATATTGGCTACGCCCCTGCTTCCCGTCAATATGGCAATTCGCGCGCCTGGCTGTATACAAATAGAAATTTCCGGTTTATTCAGTTCAACGATAAGTTGCTCTTCTACATTTGTCACACATTCTTGAGGAAACTTCTGCCGTATCTTTACCATCTTGGGTAACTCAATATTTGAAAGTTCAGTGAACAAGCAAATTACCCTCCCCTCAAAAGATTAGTTGTAAAATTTAGATTTCTCTTTAAAATACTTCTTACTTTCCCAAATATCCCCTTCCTAATATCTTGATTTAAGCTATCAATATATTGCACATCTTAGAAAAGTGCAGCCCTCATTAGGCGCATGTTAACGGCAAAAAACCCACAACTTACCGTTTCGGTAAATCATGGGTATTTATTCTGAGCAAATTCGCTTTGCAGGTAATAACTTCTCAACCCGCGGCATCAAGGCCGGAATGTCTCGCTATATAAGGTGTATGTATCGATCCGGTCCCGGCGAGGTACATACCCAATACCAGGACGGTCAGGTACATGGATGACGCCGTCCTGGACGGTAACTTCCGGCTCAATCAGGTCTTCTTCCCAGTACCGGCTGGACGCTGCCGTGTCCCCCGGCAATGTGAACCCGGCCAGAGTAGTAATGGCCACATTATGGGCCCGGCCGATCCCTGATTCCAGCATGCCCCCGCACCATACCGGGATTCCTCTGCTCAAGCACAGGTCATGAATGGCTTTAGCCTCAGTTAGACCGCCTACCCGCCCGATTTTAATATTAATGATCCGCCCGCTGTCCAGTTCCAGTGCCTTACGGGCATCTTCCACCGAATGGATGCTTTCGTCAAGACAGATGGGTGTCTTTACTTGTTTTTGCAGTACAGCGTGGTCAATGATGTCATCATGAGCCAAAGGTTGCTCAATCATCATCAAGTCATAGTCGTCCAAAGCCGCCAGACGGTCCGCATCAGCCAGCGTATAGGCCGAATTGGCATCGGCCATCAGTTGAATGGCAGGAAAACGCTGCCGCACAGCAGCCACTACATCAATATCCCAGCCGGGTTTGATCTTTATTTTTATCCGCTTGTAACCTGCCGCCACATACTTTTCCACATTGGCCAGCAGCCTGTCTACAGAACTTTCAATCCCCAGACTAATTCCCACGTCAATGGCCGTCCGTTCTCCCCCCAAAGCCCGGTATAACGGTACATTCTCCGCCATGGCATACAGGTCCCATAAGGCTCCCTCTACGGCCGCCTTGGCCATATAGTTACGACGGATATGGCGAAAAAGACCGGCCACGTCCCGGGGATGACCTGGCGGCTGGCGCCAGATGAGAGGAATAAGAAATTTTTTCAGCATGATCCAGACAGTACTTACCGTTTCTTCATTATAAAGCGGTTCCTTCATAGCCACCGCTTCACCCCAGCCTGACCGGCCCTCCTTATCTTTGACTTCTACCAAAATAAAATCTTTATCCCATTCGGTCCCGAAACTTGTGGTAAACGGAGCCTTCATGCGCATCCGCATAGCCCGTAAGGTAATGGCCGCTAATTGCATACTCATCATTTATCTCCTCTCATTATCTGGTATTCCCAGGGCGGCTGAGGCAAACCCAAATCCCTCTGTCTTGCTAAAATATACTCATTAACCGGCGTTCCCGTCAGACGCCGGAAACCGGCTACAGCCCAGCCGGCGGCAAACATCTGAACAAAGACTTGCCTTGTTACCTGCCGCCAGGTTTTGGCCAGCTCCAAATCCTGCACCTTGATGTTCTGGAAGTCGGCAGGCGCCGCCACGGTTACCACGGCTGCCATATCAAGAAACACATCAGCCAGGTCAGCCGGGCCCACAGGCTCAGCCCGGCCTTTTCCGGAAAGCCGCCAAGGGACAGCCTGGTATTCTGTACCCTGGGGCATCAGCACTTTCGGCTGCTCAAGCCACCAAGCCACCTGAAAGCGGTCGGAAGGCAGCCCTTGATTAATGGCATCATTCATTTCCCCGTAACAGTTTATAATATAAGTGGAACAAACGGCTCCCAACTTGCCGATGTTCAAATTGCCATTGACTGACTCCAGCGGGTCATAGGTCCAGGTAATCAAAGAATACCCTGCCGCTTTTGCCGCTGCGGCCTGAGCCCGCTTTAGCTTCTCTCCCACGCCGCAATGGCGCCATCCTTCCCGTATCCCCATCATATGGGAACACAAATAGGCCTGCCGGTTTAAATAACCGGGAAAACTATATAAGAATCCCACCATAAGACTATCAGCGAATGCTCCCAGTAAAATACCGCCGTTTTTAGCTACTGTTACCACCTGGTGCAATGGAAGCGGACTGTTCATGTGCCAAACAAGGTTCTCCAATTCCTGCATGGCATAAAAGTCCTGCAGCCAATCCGGAGTAATAGCCCGCAACACAATTGCATCAGCCCGGTTCCGGCTGTTGTTCACCGTAGTCATTATTCTTCATCAGCTCCTTATCCTATGTTATGAACGTTTTCTTTCGGTTAACAATACCCGGATAACACCGGCAATCTATTTTAAATAGCATTTTCTGGATTATTTAATAAAATCCTGCTATTATCTATATTATTACATTATTACCATTACTATTAACACCCTATTTGGCTGATAACTGAACATAACGGTGCATTGCTGTAACACAGAGCCGGCATAACAATTAACGCAACAATCCGAAACGTTTTGCAACATATTTAGAACATTTACCCAACAGATTGCATCATTCTGCCTGCTAAGTCCCTTGAACTAACAGGAAAGACGCATGGGCATGATTTTTGCATAAAATTGCTTGAGAAATTCTATTATTAACATAATTAATGAGGGAGGACCTATGACAAAAAAAGACTACTCGTTTAAATATGGCGGTGGCAAAATAAACTTGTCACTCAATCCTGCCCAAGTAATGGGCGAACTGAAGATTAAAGATTATCCAGCACTTGAAGATCCCGAACAGGCAATATTAGAAGCAATCAGAAATCCGATAGGTACGAAACCTTTACGGGACATTGTAAAGCCTGGTGAAACAGTTGCCTTCATTGTCAATGACCCAACCCGGGTAGCCAACAGTCATATTTTTATGCCAATCCTTTTGGATGAGCTAAATGCCGCCGGCATTCCGGATAAAGATATGTATATTGTTTTTGCCTTGGGGACTCATCGGGCAATGACGGATGAGGAAATGATAAAAGAAGTCGGCCCGGCGGTAGCAGCACGGGTAAGAATGTACAACACCAACTGCCGGGATGAAAGCCAATTCAAATATTTTGGTACAACCTCCCGCGGCACGCCGGTATGGTTTAACAAACTGGTGACCGAGGCCGATCATATCGTATGTACCGGCAGTGTAGTGCACCATTTCTTTGCCGGTTTTGGCGGCGGCCGCAAGGCCATGCTCCCGGGCGTAGCCTACTATGAGACCATCCGCAAAAACCATAGCCTGATGTTTGATCCAGACGCTGTCATTGGTAAACTGGAAGGCAACCCCATTTACCATGATCAGGTCGAAGGAGTAGAGATGTGCCGCCCTTCGTTTCTGATTAATACTGTGCTAAATGAGAAGAAAGAGATTTTAAAAGTGTTTGCCGGCGATTTTGTTGCTGCTCATAAAGAAGCATGCAAATTTGTTGACAGCGTATACGGTACGGAAATTGACAAGCGGGCCGATCTGGTCATCGCCAGTTGCGGCGGCTACCCGAAAGACATCAACATCTACCAGTTGCAAAAAACAATGGATAATGCCTGGTGTGCTGTTAAAGACGGCGGAATCGTAATTATTCTGGGCGAGTGCCGGGAAGGATCGGGCTCAGCGCTTTACGAAAAGACAATGAAGGAAAATAACACTCCGGACAAGGTGGAGCAAGCCTTACGAGCTGATTTTCAAATCGGCGCCCATAAGGCTTATGCCGTAACCCGTCTAATGAAGCGGGCCGAATTTATCCTTGTGTCTTCCCTGGATCCCGACCTGGCCCGGACACTGTTGTTCACCCCGGCCCGGGATATTGATGAAGCATTACAAATCGCCTATAGTAAATTGGGACCTAATCCTGACATAATTCTTATGCCGCAAGGCAGTTTGACTGTACCGCGGTCCAAGTAAAAGTGGCAATAGTTAAAAATGCCCCCACTTACTCTTTAGTAAGTGAGGGCATTTCTTTTTTGTCTATTTTTCTTGTAAAAGCGGTAGCGTATTCGCCCCCTGGGGCATAACGGTAATTTTCGGTTGCCTGGTACCACACTTTTCATAAGCCAATCGTAACGCATCTTCCATATTGGTTACAGGGATCATGTTAGCTTTGCGAATGAGACCTGCATTTTCAGGCTTGGTTACCATGATAAAAGTTCCTTTGGCCCCGCATTCCATTTCCCGGAATGCCACCCATCCGGGAATGGTAAAATTTTCCCTGAGGGCTTTCTCGGTCTCATAAAGGCCACCATATTGGAACCACTCGGTAAATTCCGGAGGTTCATTAATATCGGCACACTCACTCAAAAGAATGACTACCCCGCCGTCCTTAACGGCGTAACAGGCGTTATCCATTGTCTTACCTGTCTGGTATAAGTTAATATCTTTCGGGAATCCTCCGGCTGTTGTAATAACAATATCTGCTTTCTCTTCAATAGGCACACCGTAAATTTTATCCGCGAGCTTGGTCCCCTCCTGCCAGGCCGACACCCAGTTGCCGGCGAAAATCCCGGCAAATTCTCCTTTGGCCGTAGGCACCATATTGATCAAGAAGTCAGGCTGAACAAACGCCGCCGTTTCCATCATGTCTTCATGCTGCGCACAGCCCCGTGTCCGTCCCGAAACGGCATTCGGGTCAGAGCCGTCTCCCAAATTGGGACCTAATGCCAATATGTGGTTTTGCCGAATGGTCTTGATGGAACTTATCCCTGGCAGGATGCTTTTCCGGCCCCCGCCATACCCTACCATATAATGGTAAATAATTCCTCCGGTAAGAATGACCCTGTCGGCTTCCGCCACCAGCTTGTTTACCCACACCTCGGTGCCACGGCTGGTTTTACCCAGGTAAACCATATTACTTTCATCCCAGGCGTCATGATTGACAATTTTAACCCGGTCAAAAACTTCTTGTCCACAAATTTGAATGAACTCTTCTTCAGTATTTTGGCGATGCCCTCCTACCGCAATGACAATTGTAACATCACTGTCAGCCACGCCGCCTTCATTAAGAGTATCAAGCACTAACGGCAAAACGACCGGCATTTTTTGCCAAACCCGGGTTATATCACTTACGCAAATCGTCACTTTGTTGCCTGACTTTACCAGTTCCTTAAGAGGCGGTGAATCAATAGGGTGAAGAAGTGCATGTTTAACAGCTTCTTCTACATTTTCAAGGGGAGGATAGTCGACTCCTACGATTTCATGAAGCAACTGGTTTTCGGGAATACTGAAACTCATTTCTCCTTGTCCGTATTTTAAACAAAAAGTATGCTCTTTTATATTCATCTCTCCTCCTCCACGGCCTTAACGCTTCTTTACTCCTGCCGGCCTGTTAATAAAGACGCTTCAAATCCTCAGAATTCATGTTAAAACAATGTTCGGGTTTGGGGAATTCACCACTGTCAATCTCCCGGCAATGTTGATTAAACGCTTCAACCATCACCGGTCCCAATTTTGCATACTGTTTAATAAATTTCGGCACAAACTTGTCAAAGATACCGAGAAGATCATAGGCATTGAGGCAGTGACCGTCAACATCAGGTCCAGCACCTGTCCCAATGGTAGGAACAGATAGTTTTTCGGTAATCAGTTTTGCCAACTGACTGGGTACGCATTCCAGCAACACCGCAAAGGCACCGGCTTCTTCAAGCTTTTGCGCCTCAAGCAGCATTTTTTCCGCCGCTTCCGCCGATTTCCCCTGAACCTTAAAACCACCGAGCATGGCAACAGTCTGCGGTGTCAGTCCAATATGAGCCATTACCGGAACTCCGGCCCTTACAATGGCTTTCACCGTGTCGACGACCTCCAGACCGCCTTCCAGTTTGACGCAGTCAGCCCCTTCCTTCAAAAGCCGCCCTGCATTCCGGATGGCCTCCTCCACCGAGGCCTGATACGACATAAACGGCAAATCGGCAACCACGAACGTGTTAGGAGTCGCCCGCCTTACTGCCCGCAGGTGATAGATAATTTCCTCCATATTGACAGGAACGGTGGAGTCAAGTCCCATGACCACCATGCCAAGCGAATCCCCGACAAGAATCATATCGGCTTCTGATTTTTCAACAATAGCAGCCATCGGATAATCATAGCACACAATCATTTTGACTTTTTTGCCTTCTTCTTTCAGTTGCCGGAGCTGGGGAATTGTAAGTTTGGTTTTGGACATAGATATGACCTCCTAGATATTAATATTCTAATATTTGTTCCGGGTTACAAGTTCTGTCCCGGGTAAATATAGTAGAGAAGTGCCGGTTACCCGCCACTTCTCCACCTGCTATCATCCGGATTATAATTATATTGGTTGGCTAATAACCGGCTTATTTAAGCCTGCTAAGCCGAAATACTTTTTTCCGAGCCTGTGTCTGAATCCTTCTTCTTGATTGCTAGTACCGACACAGTTGCCAACAAAGCAAAAGTGGCTAAAAAGTACATGCTAAAGGTAGTGGAACCTGTAAGATCCTTTAGGTAACCAACGATATAAGGTCCAAAGAAACCGCCCAGGTTGCCTACCGAATTGATGATGGCAATCCCCACCGCAGCTGCCGCCTCGGTCAGGAACAATGCCGGCAAACTCCAGAACGTCCCAACAAAGCAATAAATAGCCGCCGTACTAATGCAAAGGAGTAACATAGATACCCACAAGTCGGTGGTCATCGTCAACCCAATCAGTCCAAAAAAGGCGAGCGAGATAGGAAGTGCCACATGATAACGGCGTTCCATTGTTTTGTCGGAATGCCGGGCCACCAGGATCATGGCTATTATACCGCACATATAAGGAATGGTGGAAAGAAGTCCGATATTGGTATTGCTAAGCTTTTGCGATATCGCCTTGATAATTTGCGGCATCCATAAGCCCAAACCATACAATGCGATAACATAGCACAGGTAACAAAAAGACAGATGCCAAACGCGAAACTCCTTAAATACCAGCCACTTGTTGGCCGGCGCTTTATTCACTTTAGCGTCGTGCTCTTTTTTCAATTGACCTACCAGCCATGATTTTTCCTCAGCAGTAAGGAATTTGGCTTGCTCGGGCCGGTCAACCATGACAAACAGTGTTATAAATCCGAGAAGTACGGCAGGTATTCCTTCGAGGATGAAAAGCCAGCGCCAGCCGGGCATGCCAAGCCATTGAACATTATCCATGATCCAGGTAGAAATAGGGCCTGTGATAATATTGGCCAAAGCCATGCCGCACATAAACAGGGAAACAGTACTGGCGAAATATTTAGACGGAAACCAGAATGTCAAGTATAAGATCATACACGGATAGAAACCGGCTTCGGCAATACCGAGTAAGACACGAAGAATACCTAATTGGGTTGCCGATTGAATATAACCGGTGAGCACTGTTACGATGCCCCAGCTTATAAGAATCCGGGCAATCCAAATGCGTGCCCCGATCTTGTGCATAAGAATGTTACTGGGAACTTCAAAAAAGAAATAGGCTATGAAAAAAATACCGGCAACAAATCCAAACGTACTGGCACTAATACCCAGTGCTTTATTCATTTCCAAGGCGGCAAACCCGATATTTACACGGTCCATCATTGCAACAATATACAGTAGCATAAGATAGGGTACAAGCCGCCAGCGCAACTTGCTGATAACTTTCTCTTCACTGAATGATGTGCTTTGCATTTTCGTCCTCCTCTGTTTTGTGAAATATTGGATTATTGGGTATTTTCAGTGTTTTTCAGGCACTCCCCCCATTCTTGCCGCAGTATAGCTATATTGGGATTATTTTATATTTTCTAATATTAGTTACTTGTCACACTTTTCCTACCAAATATATTGATGCGCGTCATGAATTTATTGCACACATCCAACACTTGTGCCTTTACCGGTAAACTTATGCATGGTCTTTACACTTCTGTCAGGCAAAAGGCGACCCCTTGTAATAGCCAAGGGGTCGCCTTTACCAATAATATTTCGTTATATCTTGACTACAGCTCCCTTTGCGGCAGAGCTCGCCAACTTAGAATAGACGCCTAAGTAACCGCTCGTAAACTTCGGCTCCGGCCTTTGCCATTTTGCCAGCCTGGCACTAATCTCCTGACCGGAGAGGTGTAAATGCAAGCTTCCCTTAGGAATGTCAATGGTGATCAGGTCGCCGTCTTGAACAGCGGCTAGCGGGCCGCCTTCAGCTGCTTCCGGCGATATATGTCCGACAAAACACCCGTTGTTGGTACCCGAAAAGCGCCCGTCAGTGATCAGCGCTGTTTTCTTAGCCAATCCCATACCATATATGTACTTCATGGCTTTATACATTTCACGCATACCCGGACCGCCTTTGGGCCCTTCATAGCGGATAACAACAACATCACCTTCTTTAATCCCGCCGTTTAATATCGCCTGCTCAGCCTCCTCTTCCGAGTCAAACACCCTTGCACTCCCTGTAAATACGTGCATTTGCGGGTCGATTGCCGCCGGCTTGGTTACTGCCGTGTCGGGAGCAAGGTTTCCTCTTAAGATGGCTACTCCTTTTTGCTTACTGAACGGCTTAGCCAAGGTACTGATCACATTGTTATCAGCCGGATATTTGAATTTATAGTCCTTTATATTCTGTTCCATGGTCTTGCCGGTTACGCTAAGACAATCAAGATGCAGCAAATGGCTTATTTCCTGCATGACTCTTGGGATTCCGCCCGCCCGGTAAAAATCTTCCATATCATACTTCGAAGCTGGATTTACTTTCGCAATCTGGGGAGTAGATTCGCTGAGCCTGTCATAAGCGTCCATCATTTTTTCGGCTGCGATACCAAGCTCTGCCGCGATGGCTGAGAGATGTAAAATAGCGTTGGTCGAACCGCCGGTAGCCATTAAAACGCGGATGGCGTTCTCCAGCGACTGATAGGTTATAATCTTGTCGGCATTCGTTTGACTGTTGATCAAGGCAACGATGGCCTTGCCTGTGTCCTCTGCTAACCTTAGCCTGTCGGCGTAGACTGCAGGCACTAACGCGGCTCCCGGTAGCGACATTCCCAATGCTTCGGCCATGCAGCACATGGTATTGGCAGTCCCGTAAAACGCACATGATCCGCAAGTCGGACCACAAAGCTCCTCCAAGTGGTCATAAGTCTTTTCATCAATTTTGTTACTTCTAAGCATGCCCAACGCTTCCGACATAGTGGTTAAATCGGCTTTTCGGCCATCAAATTCAATTCCACCCAGCATTGGCCCGCCTGGCAGGAAAATAGCCGGGATTTTAAGCCGCGCGGCAGCCATCAGCATACCTGGAACAATTTTGTCGCACGATCCAAGCAGCACAATTCCGTCCAGCCGGTGGGCCTGGACCATTACTTCAATATCGTTGGCAATTAAGTCCCGGGACGGTAAAATATAATGCATTCCGGCGTGTCCTTGGGCTGTGCCGTCGCACGCGCCGATAACGCCAAACTCGGCTACAGTACCGCCTGCCCGGTAGATACCTTTACGTACATGTTCTGCCACCTGCCGCAGGTTGGCATGGCCTGGAACGAGTTCGTTCCATGAATTGGCGATACCAATGACAGGTCTGCCAAGATCATCATCCGAAAACCCCACTGATTTGAACACACTCCGGTTAAAGCTCCACTCAGGCTTGCCTAAAATATCGTTGCTGCGGTATCCCATAATATCTGCTCCTTCCCTCTGTCTTGTGCCGCTAACGTCAGCCGTTTTTCGCTTTTGCCAGTTCAATGGCCACGTCAATAATCAGGTCTTCTTGCCCGCCTACCGTTTTGCGCCGCCCTAATTCCAATAAAATATCACGCGCATCGATGCCAAACTTCTCAGCGGCGCGACGACTGTGCAACAGGAAACTGCCATAGGCTCCGGCATAACCAATAGCCAGCGCGTCGGGGTTAATGGTTTGCGGGCGGTGCATCAGCCCTTCCCACTACATCTTTGCTAACATCCATCATTTTATATAAATCAATGCCGGTGTCCGGCCTGTTCCAGCACTTTCTCAGGCGGCGCCATATGGAACATCATTTAAGTTTGTCTTTATATCCCAACCGTCTGGATATTTGCAATGCTGTTTTTACTAGGTTGATCGCAATATCATCCATTTTAGTATCCAGCAGGCGGTTGGATGGCCCCGAAAGGCTGATAGCAGCTATCACCGCTCCCTCACTGTCCCTTACCGGCGCCGCGATACAGCGCAGATCAAGTTCAAATTCCTCCATATCATACGCATATCCCTGCTCACGCACCTGACGTATTTGATGAATCAGACCTGCCAAGTCACCAACCGTATTCTCAGTATATTTTTTCAAAGTTTTACCGGCATACATACTGTCTATCTGGCGTTCATCCAGCCCTGATAACAGCACTTTGCCGACACCGGTACAATATGCCGGATTTCGACCGCCAACCTGCGATCTTATCCCAATCGAGCGTGGACCATCGACTTTATCTATATAAACAACTTCCTCGCCGGAAAGTACGGCGAGATGCGTTGTTTCCTGGTAATGGATTGACAGTTCTCTGAGATAGAGCAACGCGATCTCACGTAAATCGAGATTGGAAACATATGCCTGCCCCATTTCAAACAGCCTTATGCCAAGAGAATACTTGCCCGACCTGGGATCCTGACGCATATAACCGCATTTCTCCAAAGTGGCAATCAGACCGTGTACGGTGCTTTTGCTCATCCCCATTCCCCTTGCTTATCTCGGTCAAACCGGCGACATTGCCGTGTTCTGCCACATATTCCAGTGTCTTTAATGCCCGAAATAGTGATTGAATATATTTCTCACCTTCAGCGCTATTTTTGCCTGGCATTAAACACACCATCTCTGTTCTATATTGTCGACCCGTGTTCGGTTATTTATTTTTTGCATCTATTCTATATCGAAAAGAATATTCCTGCAGAATAATTTTACAAATCTGTTAAATCTGTTGCCCGAGCAGGCAGCCGGGATTTGATTTTGCAGAAGCAGTATTCAGAGGAGCTGTGCGAAACCTGCCGCCTGCTGGGTCCTTCTATATAGTATCCAATAAAGATTTACAGGCGTGTTGTTAGTATAAGCGTAAGTCAAGCGCCAGCGGTGGAGCGTTACTAACAACACGCCTAGAAAAAAATCTTTATTGGATTTCATATAGTAAGTTCCAACGAACCCTGGAAAAGGAAGCAGAACAGATCCGGCGGATTACGACGAGAAAGAGCGGACAGCTAAGCAAGCCGAGTTGGATGAACGCTGGTATACCGGCGAGCGAATTGTAAAGGAAATTGCTCGGTGGAAGGGCCCCGCTAGCCTGCGGGCCTAAAACACGTGTAGTGCAAACTTGTAGGACCTGTGCTTGCGCTTATTTCAATATATGTTTGGGGGTTCACCGGAGCTGTCGCCCAGACCGTACTCATTGCCTATTCAGTTCCGACTGCAGTAAATACCGCTTTAATTGCGGTGGAATGTGACAGCTGTCAGAATTTTGCCTCTCAGACTGTAATAATGTCTACCATTTTTAGTGCTGTGACCCTTACATTGGCTATATATGCAGCCAGAATTATATTTCCGGTTTAAAATGACATAAGTAACAGCTTACGTCTAACATAACGTTTGCGTCTTTGTGGGATACTGGTGATAGCGGAGGTCACCATGTATGGATGCTGCATTAAAGGCCCACAAACGTAAAATATATGTTCATACGGCCAAAGGCGTATTTTTATTAATAATACTTATTATAAATTTCATATGCTTCTTTATCGGTGCAGTTTTTCATAACGAATTTTGTGTATTAAACACCAGGACCAGCTTTGTACGTTATAACCGTCTACAGGCTCGACTGGAACAAGGATTGAGAACCGGAGGCTGGCAAACTGTTAGCCTCTATTCTCGTTTTGGCTACATCCTTAAAGGTACCTTCCTTCCTAATCCAGTACCGTCAGATAAAACCGTCATCTTTGTCCACGGCATCGCCGCAAATCAACTTATGGGACTGCCTTATTCAGAGATGTATCTCGATAAGGGCTATAACATCCTGATCTACGACTCCCGGGCCCATGGAGAAAGCGGCGGTTCTTGCACAACATGGGGATATTATGAGAAGTATGACCTCGACCAATGGGTTGACTGGTTGGAAAAGAAGTATCCTAACGGTGTTATTGGCGTGCATGGTGTATCAATGGGCGCTGCTACAGCATTAATGCATGCATCACTAAATGAGCCTTCCAAACGGGTAAAATTTTATATTGCTGATAGTGCCTACAGTGACTTAGAAGATTTGCTAACCCAACAGATTACCGCTCTGGTAAAATCCCGCTACCCGCTATGGGTACTCACCCTAATAAAATATTGCAGTGTAGTGGCATATATTCAATCCCGTTTCTCCTATGCGGATGTTTCGCCGCTTCGCGCCGTGAGTCATGTAACCACCCCTGTTTTATACCTCCATGGTGAATCTGATACCCTTGTACCCGCCGGAATGAGTGTACAACTATATGCAGCCACAAAAGGCTACCGCGAAATACATATTTTCCCCAACGTAAAGCACGGAATGGCCATTTTGGACCGCAGATATGAATACCAAGAGACAGTCACTCACTTCCTAAACTCAATCCCCGAATAGCGGCCCATTTACCAATCCGCCTGATTGTCAGGCCTCTCTGCCCCCAATTTTTCCATTCTTCTTATGCATAACAAAATTATTCACAATCAAGCCGGCTTCCAAGGTACCCCTGGCACATGTTTTACATAATATACTATACGGATAGTAATAATCACTTTCAATTTAATCAGAAGGATGGTAACGCAATGAGAAATCATCTACAATTAGGATTTCCGCTAGGGGCGGCCGTATCTGTTGTAACTGTCACAGGTACAGTGTTTGTCGGACGGATTATCGGGGGAAATCGGTGACCGTAAATGTAACGAGATGTCGTCGCAATCAACCTGGACTTGATTGAATCAATCGGCCCTGTATCTGCCGCATAAACTCCTTGCCAGCCTAACTTTCTAAATTCGTACTTTCATACCCTGTCACTCTTTACACAGTTCCCACATCTACCTTAATTTTGCGTGAACGAGGGAGACCTGGCTGCAAAAGAAAAACAGCTATTAACTTAAAAGTTAATAGCTGTTTTTCTTATATGGCGGAGTGGCAGGGATTTGAACCCTGGCGGGCCTTGCGACCCCTAACGATTTAGCAAACCGTCCTCTTCAGCCACTTGAGTACCACTCCGTGTGCTTGAGCTTAACATATTAGATTATAGCAGGTGCGCCACGTTACGTCAAACAGTAAATAATGGCGGAGGGGGTGGGATTCGAACCCACGGTCCCTTGCGGGATCACTGGTTTTCAAGACCAGCTCCATAAACCACTCGGACACCCCTCCGTGTCCGGCACATTTAGTATTATAGCAAACGGCCAAAGGGCTTGTCAACAAAACAAGCCCCGGTAATTTTATCTATTTTGAAAATACTAATCATTATTTGCGGCCTGTTGAAGGTCGGTTTCAAGCTCACGGACTATTTGCGGTAAGTCGCGCAAAAGTTCGTCAAGCTCTTCCTGGGTTAAAGTTATATCAAACTCAGAACTTACAGTCATATTCTCCACCCTCCCTTACTTTTCAACCCTTTCCTCACCTTCGGCTGGTAACGGCAATACAATAATACATAGAATTGTATGTTTAGTATCATTATAGCACAGATCAGTTTGCCCCATGCTAACCCCAAGTAAAGATACGGTTAATTTTAAATAAAAAGGTTGACTAATAACGCAAACAGAATTATATTTTTTATATAGCTATTTAAAGATAATCAATAATATTTTAAAGGCAGGTGAGATAGATGGATGTAGACCGACCTAGTTGGCTTGTTTTATGCAAATTACTTAAAATTCGGGGAATATTCCATTTTTCTTACCTGATTAAATTTAGTCAGGCATGAATTTGTATTCCCCTAAAATTAAAGAGGGGGAACATCATGCTCAAAATTTATCGTAGTAATTGCACTCATCTTTATGAGCTTACTTTTCAGACGCTGGAAAAAGGCGCCTGGATCAACCTAATTAATCCCAATGCTGAAGAACTTGAACAAGTAGCGGCCGCCACCGGCACCCCGCTTGATTTTCTTAAAGCGGCACTGGACGAAGAAGAGCGTTCCCGTACCGAGCTTGATGAGAATCATATACTTGTCATTACCAACATTCCCATCATGCGCGGCAACGATATTTATGATGCCCTGCCGCTGAGTATTATCCTTACTCCTGAATATATTATTACCGTATGTTTGGAAACTAACGAAGTTTTGGCCGACTTTAACCCTGAAAACCCACGGGCTTTCAGCACCTTTAAAAAGACCAGGTTTTTATTTCAAATCCTTTATAAATCGGCTACATTGTATCTAAAGTACCTAAAACAAATTAACCGCCGTACTGATGAAATTGAGCGGTATCTGCGCCGGTCAATGCAAAACGAAGAAATATTTCAACTCCTGGAACTGCAAAAAGGTTTAACCTACTTTGCCGCTTCCCTGCGTTCCAACGGCATTGTGCTGGAAAAGCTCCTGCGTCTCCGTTCGACCAGCCAGGTCCAGCATCTCATTAAAATATATGAAGAGGATGAAGACCTCTTAGAAGATGTTATTATCGAAAATAAGCAGGCTATTGAGATGGTTGAGATGTATAGCCATATCTTAAACGGCATGATGGATACTTTTACTTCCATTATATCTAACAATCTGAACAGAGTTATGAAATTTTTGGCGTCAATGACCATCATTTTAGCCATCCCCACCATGGTCTCAAGCTTTATGGGTATGAATGTCGATGTTCCTTTTGGCGTAAACGGCGGCTTTGTCTATACCTTGCTGTTTGCCGCGCTGGTTACAGCACTTAGTGCTTTTGGCCTGTGGCGCAAAGGTATGTTTTGAAACGATGTATATAAAACAAATGAAACCCCGGGAAAAAACAGCCCCGGGGTTTTCATTTGTTTAATCGTCAATCACTATTGTCCACACCCGGTAGGGACCGTGCACACCGACGGAAAGATCCATCTTGATATCGGACGTGCGGCCAGGCCCGGTAATAAAGTCTACCGCACAAGGCATCCGGCCTTTTCCCTGGCGTTCAATCAGGAAATTCGGTTAAATTTTCATGCTATATAGTATCCAATAAAGATGTACAGGCGTGTTGTTAGTATAAGCATAAGTCAAGCGCCAGCGGTGGAGCGTTACTAACAACACGCCTAGAAAAAAATCTTTATTGGATTTCATATATATAGTATCCAATAAAGATGTACAGGCGTGTTGTTAGTATAAGCGTAAGTCAAGCGCCAGCGGTGGAGCATTACTAACAACACGCCTAGAAAAAAATCTTTATTGGATTTCATATAGTATTTTTCCAGAGCAGGAAAATAGTCCTAGTAGGCGAAATATTAATAAATCATAAACAAATATGGAGAGGATGGTCCCTTGTGACAAAAAAGCCCCTTAGTCTTGTCCTTATCGGGTTCTTTTTATTCTCCTGCTTATTGGGAGTATTTAGCCCATCTCCCGCAATGGCCGGCGCTAAAAAGCGTATCGGCGTAGTAGACTTTGAAAATGCCTCACAGATTTCCGACCGTGCCATGGGCCGTGGCATTTCCGACATCTTAGTCAATGAGCTTGTGAAAAACAAATCCTATCAAGTAGTTGAGCGGGAACAGCTCCGCGCCGTACTTGCTGAGCAAAGACTTGGCGCGACCGGCGCGGTTAATCCGGCAACTGCCGCCCAACTGGGCCAGCTTCTAGGTCTTGATTACCTGGTCGTCGGCAAAATTGTCGAAGCCGGAGCCCAGCAGATAAACTTGTTTGGCTTGGCTACCCAGACTGAGGTCAAAGTGGTACTGTCGGTCCGTATGATCGACGCTACTACCGGCAACATTCTTTGGGCTGAACAATCTGAAGGTTCTGTTAAAATGGGCGCTCTCAACGATAAAGACGGCCGCACCATCTTTGCCCAGGGCCAGAGTAACTCTGCGTTCTCGGAAGCTGCCCGCAAGGCGGTAGCAAAAGTGGTTGATAAAATCAATGAAATGAACCCGCTTGAGGGATTTGTCGTTCAAGTTTCCGGCAGAAAAGTGTATATTGATCTTGGCCGCGAACAAGGCGTACAGCCTGGGCAATCCTATGTAGTTTTTCGCGAAGGCAATGTGATCACCCATCCGGTAACAGGCAAGATTCTTGGCGCAGAAAAGTACGACATTGCAACAATTAAAATTGTAAGCGTAGACAATGATATGTCTATTGGTGAAGTGCAAGGCTCAGCGCTTGGCCTGCAAGCCGGCGATAAAATCAGAAAGAAATAGCGTCTATGATGTTTTTTAGGTGGTGAGAATGTGAACAGGGTCTGGCTTACTCTGGTGGTCGCCTGCCTGGCGCTCCTTTTATGCACACCGCTGGCATGGGCTAAGGAAGTTACCGTCCAAGGCTATGGTCTAACACGCGACGAAGCCATTAATGATGCCCTACGTAATGCTGTTGAACAGGCAGTCGGTACACTGGTCGACTCACAAACACTGGTACAAAACTCCGAAGTAGTTAGGGATGAAATTTATACCAAGTCCCGTGGCTTTGTCCAGGATTGGACCATCGTCAACGAACAAAGAAGTGCTGGCCAAACGGTAGTAACTGCCCGCGTACAGGTTGACACCAGCCCTAATTCTAAACTAATGGGGCAGCTGCAACGTTTGAAACTGATTGAACAAGGCTTGAGAGACCCACGTATTGGCGTAATTATTCCCGAATATTATATCTCGGCTCGCATACCTGACCCTGCCGGGGAAACAGCGGTTGTAAAAAAACTGATTGAAGCCGGCTTTTCTCGCATGGTTGATCCCCGTCAAATTCAGAGTATCCGCTACACCAACACCGTCAAGTCTATACTGCAAGGCAATCAAAGTGATGCCATCGCCTTTGCCAGCAGTTACGGCATAGATTACTTAATTGTCGGTGAGGCCTTCAGCCAATATGCCGGCAACCTTGAAGGCAGCGGAGTTTATTCCTGCCGCGCCCGGATTGAAGCCAAACTTATCAAGGCTGACACCGGAGAAATTATTGCTACCAACGGGTTTCATGCCGGCGGCGTCGATATTACCGAGTTTACCGCTGCTAAAAAATCGTTAAACAATGCCGGTGAACTTATGGGTGATTATATGGTTCAGCAGCTCATGGCCCTTGCCAGTAACCCGGAAAAAGGCCTGCAACTGGTAGTCAGAGGCCTTACCAGTTATACCAAGGTAAGCATATTGGAAAATGAACTCAAACAAATCCGCGGCGTAAAAAATGTTTTTATTCGTGGTTATAACGGTGGCATTGTCACCATTGATATTAACTATACAGGAGCCCCCAAAACTCTGGCCAACGAGCTGGAAAAACTCAGTAGCATCAACCTGGCTGTCACTGATATAACTAACAGTGGTATTCAGGCTCTGATGAAATATTAAGACATTAATTAAAGGAGGATACCACATGTTCAAGAAATCTTTGGTTTACCTCACCATTTGCACCCTGCTGCTTGCCGGTCTGCCAATGGTCGCTGGCGCAGTAACCGTCAATACGAACGTAAACGTATCAGTAACCGCAGTTGACCAGCTTGGCGCTAACGGCTCCATTAATTGGGATGAAGGTGTCATTGAAGCTGTTGGCACAGGCGTGCCGTCAAGCGCTGCCAAATCCCCGGCCCAGGGCCGGCTTATGGCCAGACGGGCGGCCATTGTTGACGCGCAGCGCAATCTTCTTGAATCCATTGAAGGTGTAAAAGTTACTGCCGAAACTACCGTCCAAAACTTCGAAACCACCAATGATACCGTAAAAACTCAAGTTACCGGCATAGTAAAAGGTGCCAAAATTGTCAATGAACAGCAACTGCCTGATGGCAGCTATCAAGTGACCATGCGCATTAATCTGTATGGTAAAGGCAGTCTGGCCGAAATAATCACCGATGCTACCAAACCGGCCACTCCTGTTCCCTTACCCAGTCCTTCCCCTGCTTACACCCCGGTCGCACTCCCGGTTTACACCGGGCTGGTCGTTGACGCAACCGGTCTTCCGCTCGTTCGCGCTATGTCCCCGGTAATCTTCGACGATAGCGGTCGCGCCATCTATGGTCATGTCAACATCATTCCTGAATACGCTGTATCTCAAGGTATGATTGATTACATGGCCACTCCTGAAGATATCAGAGCGCTTGAACTTGGCCAATCCCGTGCCGGTACCACACCCATAGTGGTCAAAGCAATTGGCCTCCGCGACAATGATGTAAATATCATCATCAGCCAAGCTGACGCCGATAAGGTACTAGCCGCCAATGCTCAAGGCAACTTCTTGCCCAAAGCCATGGTTTGTGTAAAACAATAGTTTCGCAACGTTTAACAAACAGGCGGCTGCCACTCTATGGCAATACCGGTCTTCAATCATTGATACCACCCATTGATCCTGCTGAAAGCCAAGACCTCCAAAACCTTAACCTGATCATCTCCAAAGTTATATTAGAAAAACCCGGCGACTCGGCTGAGCTTATTAATGATGAGCTAACCATTAATCTCACGCAACCCTGACATTATCATCAGGCTGGACGCTGCCGGCAACAATGAAACCATGTGCGCAATTGCCACTGTTGACGTTACTCCCAACGGTCAACTTAAATTCACTCGCCACGGTACCTATTTTACCGACCACGAACGCCTCGACCGCGCCTTCGGTTGGGGCTTTACCTGGAAAGAAGCAACTAAATGAAAATAGGCTGCTCTTGGGGCGAGCAGCCTATTTTCATTTATAAAACTTTCTTATCCCCAAGCGTCTAGCTTAATTTGACGTCCCAAACCAAAAGCGTACAGATACTGTTCCTTGACCGGACGCCCAAGAATGCGTTCAACAGCAACAGCGTACATACTAAGTTGAGCGGCGTATTTGGCGGCAATTTCCTGTTCTGAAGCCGCCCGGTCGGTTTTGTAGTCAATAAGCACCAGACCATCAGCTTCGGCAAATAAGCAGTCAATTACACCCTGTACAAAAATATGCTCACCGCAGTCAATAAGATCAGGATAAAACTTCTCAGCCGGCAGCATCAGGCTAAACGGCAGTTCCCGCCATACCTCACGGGCTTTAACCAGGCGCTGACCAATACTGGAGGCAAAAAACGCGGTAACTGAGCCGGCATCAACTTCTGATGCCTGACCGGGAAGTAAAAGCTGCCTTTCTTCTAAAACCCTTACCTGTTCAGCAACAGCGGCTTCCGTAAGTTCTCCGGCCAAATTAATATGCTGCATGACAGTATGCATCATAATCCCATATTCAACCGGCGTTAGTCCTGACTTGACCTGCAAAAAGCGGGGCCGGGCATGTATAGCCGGCAAGCTGAACATGGGCTGGGCCTCCGAATCCTCCGCTTCCACCGGTTCAAGACGCCGCTTAATCTCCGACACCGCCAGCTTGGCCGGTTTGCTGACGGCTGCCGCACAGCCATATTCCCAGCGTAAAATATTGTCTACCCAGGCGGTGCCGGTACCACAGTCGACCGGTTCCAGCCGGCGCACAGCAGCCAAAAGGGCGTCGTCAGCCTGATCCTCCTGGACCATTGGTTTAATATCGGCAGCGCGATATATTCTGACATCCCAGGCTGACGGATGACTTGCCAACACGCCAACCGGCTGGTTATTACAACCGCCATACTGTCTGAGTGCTTGACCGTCGGCATGCCGAGCCACAGCCATCCCGATCCAGTCGAGATAATTCTTAGCCTTTATTACCCGGTACGCCGGCAGTTTTCCAGCCTGGTCGCCAACATCACGGCCCCAGTCAGCGCATTTCTGCGACAACTTATTGGCCGAACCGATAAGTATCAGTTTTTCCCGGGCGCGGGTCAAGGCTACGTACAAAATCCTAAGCTCCTCAGCTTTAGTCTCAAGTTCAATCTTATGTTGAATACCCCAGCGGGCTGGGGTCGGATAACGAAACCTAAGTTCAGGCAGCGTAACGTACGGGCCTACACCCAGTTCCTTATGGCACAGTACCAATGCGCTAGTGTCCTGCATATTGAAGTTTTTACCAGTGTCGGCAACAATTACTACCGGAAACTCCAGCCCCTTACTCTTATGGATACTCATGACGCGGACAACGTCCTCACTCTCACCCAGCGCCCGTGCTACCGATAAGTCAGATTCCTTGTCCTTCAACCGTTCAACAAACCTCAAAAAGCGAAACAAACCACGAAAATTGGTGGCCTCATACTGGCGCGCCCGGTCAAACAGCGCCCGCAGATTAGCTTGTCTGAGTACACCGCCCGGCATACCGCCCACATAGTCATAGTAACCGGTGTCATGGTAAATCCGCCAGATAAGGTCAGCCACACCTTTACGCCGCGCCAGGCTGCGCCAGACCGCTACTCTGGAAACAAAGGCGACTATTTTGCCGGAAGCTGTCTCAGCCCGGCTATAGGCCTTTACAGCTTCCCAAAGGCTACCTTCCGGCTGACACAACCTGAGTTCAGCCAACTCATCGCCGCTCAGCCCGACCAGCGGCGACCTAAGCACAGCAGCCAGCGGAATATCCTGACGCGGATTATCAATGACCTGTAAAAGCGACAACATAACTGCAATTTCAGTTTCAGCAAAATACCCTGAATCAAGCTCGGCGTAGCAAGGAATGCCGTTCTGCCGCAATATGTCCTGAAGTGCCTGGGCTTTTCCCTGTACCGACCGCAATAATATGACAATATCCCGGTACAGCAGCGGCCGGTAGCCCCCGCTTTGTTTATCAAATACGTAATATCCGCCGTTCATCAACTCATTAATGCGCCGGGCAATTACAACAGCCTCCTGTTCAAAGGCGCTTAATTCTTCTTCGGCCAATTGACTGTCAACTGACCGGCTATCATTATCTTCCGGCTCTTCCTCGTCCGCCTGGCTTGTAGTTTCCTCACTATCGCCGGCAGTTTCATCCTGGTCGATAATAATAAGCTCAACAGGCCCGCTCAAACTCGTCAATTCTGTCTCCGGGTAAGCGGGGCCGGGATTCAGTTGTTCGGCCTCGCCATAATCAAGTTCAGCCGTCTGCTTGGTCATAAGCTGGCAAAACAGGAAATTAGCCGCATGAAGTACTCCCGCCCGGCTGCGAAAATTCTGGCTCAAGTCAATGCGTTGGCAACCAGTGGCTTCGCCACTTTGGTACCGCTCGTATTTATCCATAAACAGTTCAGGTTCTGCCAGTCTGAACCGGTAAATACTCTGTTTGACATCACCGACCATAAATAAGTTAGGCCGCTCATCATTGGCAATAAGCTGGATAATTTCTTCCTGGACCCGGTTGGTGTCCTGATACTCATCAACCATAATTTCGCGGAACTTGGCCTTTAGTCTGCCGGCTACCTCCGACGGCCGGGTTTTTCCGGGCGAAGATTGGGGATCTCTTAACAAGGCCAGACATAAATGCTCCAAATCATTAAAATCAACCACACCTTTGCCTTGTTTGGCGGCCGAATATGCGGCTGCAAACTTTTTGACAAGGTTAACAAGAGCAGCAATCAGCGGCGCAACCTGCCGCAAATCGCTGACAAGTTGGCTCTGGCTTCGTTCAAAATAAGCCGCTTTAGCATCAGTCACGCGCTTTTTAGCTTTATTGCGCTGGCCTTGGAAATACTCCTTAACCTCTTTAGCCACTTCCTTGCCCACCGGTGCTATGCGGGGAAAACTTAAATCTGCCAGCGCTGCTGCCAGCGCGGTCCAGGAATGGCGGGCAGCGCTAATAAGATTGTCAATAAGGTTTATATCTTCAGCAAACGTCTGAGCATAGGCGGCCGGATTGCCCGGTTTGCCCGCCTCAATCATGAGCGCGGCCAGCGCTTGTCTGGCTTCTTCCCAGTCAAGCGTTAATTTGTCCCTCACCAGCCCCGACCAGGGCGTATCGTCATAGCTGGCCTCTAACGGCAAAGCAAAAGCGGCGGTCAAACTGTCAAGCCAGGCATCAGGCCATGGGTGACTGCGTGAAAACTCATAGAGTTTAAGCACCAGCCCGGCTAATGAATTGTCGCCGTCTTCATCGCCATAGTGGTCGATAAGTGCCAAAAATTCCGGATCATCCTGAGTATATCCTTCTTCAAAAACAGCCTCAAGCACATCACTTTTTATCAAGGTTATCTCGGTATCACTAGCGATCCGGAAATTAGGTTCGATATTAAGAAGGTAAAAATGCTGACGGACAAGACTTTGACAAAAAGCGTGCAATGTTGAAATACTAGCTGCATTTAATAACACCTGTTGGCGTTCCACATGGCGCCTAAGTTCAGGGTCGGCAAGTTCCGGCTTGCTTAGACATGCGGCTAGCGCTTCGCCAATACGGCTGCGCATTTCACTGGCGGCAGCATTGGTAAAAGTAACCACAAGCAGGCTGTCCACACTTAGCCGTTCGTCCGGGTCGGTTATACGGCGAATAACGCGTTCAACTAAAACCCAAGTCTTGCCTGACCCGGCGGCTGCCGCCACCAAGAGATTTTTATCCCGCGTTTCAATCGCTGCCTGTTGTTCAGGTGTGCACCGCACAGCCTCCGCCTCCTTTCCGCTGGCGCATAAGGTTAATAATGGTGGGAGCATCAAGTTTAGGAAGCGAAAAATAGTCATTTTCCGGCAAATGCCGGTCAAACTGGCACACCGGACGAAAGGCGCAATAGCCGCACGGCGTAGCTTTCTCCAGGCGGTAGGGCCTGATGGCCGTTTCCCCAGCCAGAATGTCTTTGGCTATAGCAATAAGTTCCTGCTCCACATGGGATAAAAGTAACTTAAATTCGTCCTCTGTTTTAAGCTTGTCCAGACAGCTTTCATAAAAGCCGTTTTTGCCAAGCCCAAGCTTAAAAAACTCCGACCAGCCATTAAGTGTCTCTTCCAGAAGCCCGATAACGTTAACATCAGCTAACAACCAGCCTGGCATTTTTAGTTTGCCGTTAATTTCTTTTTCAATCTGCTCGGCAGTCTTGATGGTTGCTCCTGACACCACCGGATTTTTTAAAAAATAATAAAGAATTCCGGCAGGCAAACAGGTATCGGTTCCTGCAAGTTTGCTGACGGCAACCAGTAAATAGGTTAAGAGTTGTAGTCTGAGACCATAATAAACTTCAGCCAGACTAAGCCACGCCCCGCCTGATTTGTAGTCAATGACCAGCACGTATTTTTGTCCTGCATGCTCGCCAACATCCAGCCGGTCAATCTGTCCGGCCACTTCCACCGCACCGTCAGGCAAAACAAACGATAACGGCGGCAAGGCACTCTGCCGCCCGAAAGCCTGCTCTAAAGCCAGGGGTTTGAATTTGCTCACCTGCGCCCACGCAACCAGGCGGCTGACCGCCCGGACAGCCCGCCGCGTAAGCCTTATTACCAAATGTTCATGCTGCTTGCTGCTCAAAAGTATCTCATTCTGCAGCCTAGGCGCCAGTCCGGTCACAATATCAGAGCACATATCTTTAATTTGCTCTTTACCGACGTCACCCCAGCTTTGACCGCGCTCAGCCAGCCTGTCGCCGAACTCTTTCAGCACGGCGTGTAAAAATTGGCCTAAATCAGGAGCTTTCAGTTGATATACAGCCCGCTCTTTCAGCTCCAAGCCATACTGGACAAAATGCTTGAACGGGCAGGCGCGAAAGCTTTCAAACCTGGTGACGCTGCCGCGCAAGACGCCGTTTTTTAAATACAAGCCCTGTGACAAATCCTTGCTTAACCGGGTAAGTTGATTGTAGTGAAACAATCCGGCCAGTGCAGTATTAAGCTGGCCACGCAAGTTTTCTTGCCCCAGGGCCCAGTTATAGACATCCCACCATGCCGGGCTGATACGACCGGTATGCCGGTACAGCCTGAGTGCCCCGGCTAACGCCGCCAGGGCTCGCTCCGGCCGGGCCAGGTATTCAGCTTCCCGCCCGGGTGGCGGTTCAACCGGTAATGAAGTTACCGCTATGCCGGTAATTTCTTTCAAGTATTTGATGACAGGTGATGGCGACAGCGCCTTGCCCTCAGCGTCAGCTAACGGATAGCTCACCCATAATCGCCTGCTGGCGCGGGTAAAAGCTGTATATACCAAAAACTGCTCGGCAAAAGTATCAGCCGCCGCCCCGCCACCAAGCTCAAGCCCCAGGGATAGGAGCACAGCCCGTTCATTGTCGCTTAAAAGTCCTTCGTCCCGCCGCCGTCGCGGCAAAGCGCCATCATTAACTCCGGGAACAAAAGCTGCCTTTATTTTGAGCCGTCTGGTACGTTCGAGCGCCGCAATTGTCACATAATCAAGACCGGGTGGAATAAGGCTAAGTTTGGTTCCTTCCAGCCCTTCACTGACAATAGCGGCAAAATCCTCAAGCGTCAGCAACTGATCAGCAAAGGTATCGACAATTTGATCGAACAGTTCAACTACTTTCGGCCACATTTGCCGGTGTTCCCTGGCTTGTTCCAAATCGCCGGCTTCCTCAGCGGCTGCTGCCCATACTTCGAGAGTGTCCGGCGTCTTTAAATCTATCAGGAATTCGTATACCGCCTGAACCAGTTCCAGTGGCGATACGCCCTGCCGCACCGCCGGGGCCAGCCTCCCGGACAGTTTTACCAGTCCGGCGGTAGCCTGGCGGCGAATGGTGTTGATACGGCACAAAAACTCTTGCTCGTTGGCATTAGGTTCCTCTTGGACCCACTCATCTTCAGACAGCGAATAACGCCTGCGAAAAACCCAGGATTCGGGATTTGTCCATCGCGAACCGCGAATACCAAACTCAAGGCAGTAGTTTTCCAGGATGTCGACCTCGTCCCGCGTCACGGGAAATAAGTCGGTTTTAAGGCAGCGAAAAACCGGCTCATAGCTCCATTTCTCGAGGACAATGTCCAGAGCCGAACGCACCAGTTCAGCCAAAGGATGGTGTACTGCCGGCCGGCTATTATCGCTAAAGAACGGAATATTATAATCGGCCAGTACAGCAGCCATGAGTTCAGTATAACTGTCTGTGTCACGGATAAGGATGGCCATGTCCCGCCACCTAAGCCCTTCTTCGCGGCTTAACCTGATCATCTCACAGGCGATTGCCTCAGCCTCAGTCCGGGGGTTGGCCGCCTCAGCCAAAATAAACCCGCCGGTATTGCCGGCTATAGTTTGAGCGGTAGTATTCCTGCCGGTAAAAAATCGCTGTTCAATGGCAGCCAGTACCGGCTCCTCAAACCGGTGCGGAATAACAAGCTCTTCCTGACTTACCGGAACTTTTAAGTTTGCTGCCAGTTGCCGGAGTTTATGATATGTTTCCCACTGGCGGTGAAATAAGGCCTCTTCACGCGAGTTGAAGCCGTTGTCAGGTTGATCAAGACACAAAGTAACCGTCACTGTCCGGGCGGTTTGCAAAATAGCTGCCAGCACGGCATATTCCTGGGGTGTAAACCAAGTAAATCCGTCCAGCCACACTTCAGCCTGGCGCAGGAGACGGGCCTCAGGAATTTTTTCCGCCAGCAAGCTAAGGTAGTCTTCAGGATCAATATAGCGCCCGGCTAAAAAATCTTCAAACCCCTGGTACAACAAGGCTAAGTCATGCACTTTTCCCGCCAGCGCCCCGCTCCCCAGCCGCTCATGGTTATTGGCAATTGTACTAAGCTGTGTTGGAGAAATCCCGTATGCCTTGAATTCTTTGACCAAGCCCTCAATTGTTTCGGCAAAGCTTTTTTCCGACGCCGCCCGCCCTAACAGTTGTAAATGATTCTTATGTTCCATAAGCAACCGGCTAAATACCATGCGTTTACCAAGTTCGGAAATATGGGGCCGAACAGCGCCGCCTGTCTCATTCAAAACCCGGTGGGCCAGACGGCGGAACCCGAGCACATGAGCCCGGACAAAACCACCTGTTGGGCAAGCCGCTGCCAGCGCCCGTTCAACTTCATAAGTAACCTGCTCGGGAACAACAAAAATAAGAGGCCGGCCGTCAGGCGACTCGGCCAGCCGTGATACTATTTCATTAAAGCACTGCTGCGTTTTGCCATAGCCGGCCCGGCCCAAAATAAGTCTGAGCTTCATGTACCGTTCCTCCCATAATGCTTTTCAATGATCTTACAAAATATATCGACGAGTTCCGGATCAAACTGACTGCCGGCTTGCTTCCGGAGTTCGGCAACAGCTAACTCCGGCGACATGGCGGTACGGTACGGACGATTGCTGGTCAGGGCGTCGTAGGCATCAACAATTGCCAGTATCCGGCACTCAAGGGGAATTTCCTCGCCTTTAAGGCCAAGGGGATAACCGTTGCCGTTCCACCATTCATGGTGCTTTAAGATAAAATCAGCAATCGGAATCAAGTCGGAAACCGACTGGGCAATCCGGTAACCGATATCAGCATGGCGCTGCATGGCCACATGCTCCTCCGGTGTCAGTTGACCTTGTTTAAATAGAATCCGGTCAGGAATGCCCACCTTGCCAATGTCGTGAAACTGCGCCAGCAGCCTGATATCACTCACCCGCCGTTCCGATAGGTTAAGCGCCAGCGCTAAATTGGTCGCCAACTCTTGCATCCGGTCGCCATGACCCTCGGTAATAAAATCCCGGACCTCAAGCGCTTTCACTAGCGCCTTAACCATGGCACTGCGCGTGCTGCGGCTCCGGTGCAGTTTCACCCGATACATATTGTCGTCAGCCTGCCGGAAAATCTCTATCATATTCATTGTTTCAGCCGTACCTGCGGCGCCAACGGCAAAACCGATAGACATACTGAGAGGCAATTCCAGGTGGGCGGCGTTATAGGCATCAACAGCAGTACGGATATGACCGCAGACGCTTTCTACCAGGGTAACACCTGTCTGTGGCAGCAAAACAGCAAATTCATCCCCGCCGATGCGGGCTACAATATCGCCTGCGCGCACACTGCCTTTAATAATTTTAGCAGCCGTATTAAGCAGTAAATCACCTTGCTCATGACCTAAAGTATCATTAATCAGTTTAAGGCCGTCAACATCACACAGGATAATGCCTACCGGGGTTTGTCCGGAAACCTCAAGCCGGCTCATCTCCTGTTTGAAAAAAGTCCGGTTATATAGACCTGTCAGCGCATCATTAAAACTAAGATTAATAAGCTTTTTTTCCATTTGTCTGCGGTCAGTAAGTTCTTGTTGGAGGGCGGTATATAACCTGGCGTTGGTAAGCCCGATAGATGCTAAATCGGCAAACCGGCTGAGCACAGCTACTTCTTCTTCACCAAACTCTTTAGGCTCAATATACGCCAAACCGATAATTCCTACCAGTTTGCCATCGGCCTTGAGCGGCATTCCCATTACGGCATTGGGAATTTCATATTGAAGGCCTTGTTTACGGTTTGGCCAGTCAGGATAATTATTGGCAATACATTTCTCCCCGCTAACAATTACCTGCCCCATAACTCCGTCTGCCGGAGTAACAACCATACCTATATGCTGGGTATAAAAACCGGTAGCCACTTTGAGAATCATGTTGCCGGAGGTTTCATCAGCAAGCGCAATATATCCATGCTTGGTGCCAACAAGGTCTCCCGCCCGTCGCACCGTACTTTCAAGTAGTTCCTGGATATTGAGATGATTCATAAGTGACAGCGCTGTATCATGCAAAGCAGTTAAATAGGTATTCTGGCGGAATATATTGGCTTCAACCTGTTTACGTTCGCTAACGTCCCGAACAATTGCCGTAATACAATCCTGCCCGTCTATCTGTAAAGGAAAAACCCGGACATCAACAGGCACCCGCGTACCGTCCTTGCGGATAGCACCGCTGCAAAACCATGTACCGCGTGAAGCTATTTCCTGCCCATTAACCTTTTTTACAGGCTGTTGGTCAATAAGTTCAGGCGCCACTAAGTCGTAAATATTCATCTTGGCAAGTTCATCCCAGGTATAGCCTAATAATTCGCAGGCTGCAGGATTGACGTCCATGACCCGGCCGCCATCCAGTGTTCCAATAAATATTGCATCATCCGCGGCAAGAAAAATTTGGCGGTATTTATCGGACATTCATCATCCCTGTCTTTCGCAAAATTCCAGTTCTGTTTGCCAACAATTGCAATAAATATTCGCCGCTGCCAAATACCTTTCCTGCTGACTACACAAATCTACAATCCCTCATACATTCGGTTGAGAATTACCGTCATTTGTTCAACTGACACCACCACAGGGTTGACACGGGTAGAACCTTTAAGACAGTTGTCAACTAAAGCGGCAAAACCATTTTCGAATGCGGCCCGGTTAACACCTGCGCTGCCAAGGCCGGCCGGGATGTTAAGCACCTGGTTGAGTTCTTTTACGGCAGTAATAAAGCCCTGCCAGCCGCTTTTGCCGATACTCCTGGCCAGTTCGTCCAGACGCGCAGCTACCGCTTGATCCTGCGCGTTAAATTCCAGCGCATACGGCAGCGCAATGGCGTTTAAAAGGCCATGACCCAGATTAAATTTGCCCCCCAGCGCGTGGGAAATGCCATGAGCCATCCCTAAACCGGTATTATCGAATGCCAGACCGGCAATACTCTGATAGTGATGGACTTTTTCCCGGCTCTCAATGGTTTTGTCCTGATAAGAAACAGGCAGCCAGGTAAACAGACCGGCTACCGCCCCCTTGGCCAAAACCTCGGTAAAATCGTCCAGATTCCTGTTGATGTAACACTCCACAGCATGAGTAAGAGCATCCATACCGGTCTCAGCCACAACATGAGGCGGCATAGTCATCGTGATATCGGCGTCAAGTATCGCCATATCCGGGATAAACGCCGGAGTTTTAAGGCCAATTTTGAGCTCAAGTTCGCGAAAAGTAATGACAGCCGCTCTGGTTACCTCTGCGCCCGTTCCTGAGGTCGAAGGAATGGCAATAAACTTTAAATTTTTCCGGGCAAGTGGTAATTCACCTGCCTGCGCTTTAGCAAAGTCCAGCTCAGGATAGTCATAGAACAAACCCATAACTTTAGCGGCGTCAATAGGCGAACCGCCGCCTACGGCAATCAGCAAATCGGGCGCAAATTGGCGCATTTTTTTTAGGCCGTCAAGTACCGCCTGAGTATCGGGATTTTTGCCAATACCACCGTAAACAACTGTCATGCACCCGGCATTTTTAAGAAGTGATTCAATTTTTGCAATTACCCCGCTGGTCTGCATAGCGCTGCCACCGGTAACAATAAAAGCCCGCCTGGCCTTAACCCCGGCAAGTTCGGCAATTGAACCCCGGCCGGTAATAATGGTCTGACCACCCAACATTAATTTTTTCATATAAAATACTCCCTTCAAAAATTACGTATTGTAAATAATTATAGAAAACATGTGAAAAAACCTGCCGGAAACAGTAACCCGTACAAGCCTACGACCAGTACGGGTTGTGTCTTTGTTAAAGCTATATTATTGCGGTTTTTTGCCAAACCATTTTTCATAGATTTTAGCATATTCACCATTTTGCTTAATTTCATCCAGAGCTTTGTTAATTTTTCGGGCCAGTTCAGTGTTTTTCTTAGCCACTGCCACACCGTACTCTTCGGCATTTAATACTTCGCCAATCAATTTGGCATCTTTACTGGCGTTTTTCGCCAGGAAATATTCGTTTACCGGCAAGTCATTAACAACAGCGTCAGCACCACCGGCTTTCAGTTCAAGAAAAGCTTCAGATGCGCTGTTGAACTCACGAATTTTAGCGTCTTTAATTTTTTTAGCTTGTTCGGCGCCGGTAGTGCCGATTTGCACGGCAATTCTTTTGCCTTCAAGGTCTTTAAAGCTCTTAATGGTATTATTGTCGGCTTTAACTACGATGGACAAACCCGATTTATAGTACGGTTTGGAAAAGTTGACCTTTTGAGCCCGTTCTTCGGTAATGGTCATGGCTGATGCTATTACGTCAATTTGGCCGCTTTCAAGCGCAGGAATGAGTCCGTCAAAAGCGGTATTGACGATTTGCACTTCAACACCCATTTGTTTGCCCAGGGCTTTCATCAGGTCAACGTCAAAACCTACATAATCTTGACTCTTCTCGTCCTGGAACTCAAACGGCGGGAAGGTAGCCTCGGCGCCTACCTTTAACACTTTAGCGGCTGCCGGCTGGCTGGCTTGCTGCTGACCGCAACCGATAAGCCCCAAAGACAGAATCAACATAGTTAGGACAATAAAAGCAATTAGTTTTCTGGACATAATATATACCCCTTTCATCACTATACACTAACCTTTTATAATTATACATAATCTTGTATCCATAAGCCACTCTCGCCAATCACCGAATTAAAACGAAAAACAGGCGCATGCTTGCGCAGACGCCTGTCTTATCCCCTTTCCTAATAATTGCGTCAAAAATCTGACACTAGCCGCCGGCTGCCATAGGCACAAGCGTAATTATATCGCCGTCTACCCAATGCTATTAAATGGTAAATTATTGCTATTTACCGAGAATTTTCCCAAATTTAGTCCGTTACTGGCAGGTTTTTTTCAAGCTCCGTCGAAGAAAAATTCTATATAGATAATTTATTCCAAGAGGAAGTGGTTATATGTTTGATTGGAAAAATAACTATAGTTGCAATATTGCCGAAATTGACAAACAGCATAAACAGTTGTTTCATCTGGCTTCCCAGCTGTATGACATTGCCAAAGCCAGTGACGATTACGATTATTATGACGAAATTGTCCGGATTTTCAATGAACTCAGCGACTATACAGTGTACCACTTTAAATATGAAGAACAGTTGATGGACGACTACGGCTACGACTCTGAAGAAACTAAACGCCATAAATTTGAACACGCCGCGTTTGTTGCCAAAATGATTCAATTACAGAAAGAAGACCTGGACAAGAAGCAGAAAAAAATTCTCATGGACCTAATCATGTTCGCAACTGATTGGATTGAAAAGCATATTCTCCACAGCGATATGAAATATAAAGACTTTTTCAATAGCAAAGGTATTGTATAAACCCAATGAACAGTATTCTAAGCTGTGGTGCAATAATATCGGCAACTTCATTCATCTGTACCCCTCCGTCATGCTGCCAAGGCCATCACGCCTAACGCCACTTTTCCGCTAGGCCATCTGCGAATGTAAGGTAAAGATACTGATCTCGGCCGGACAGCCAATTCTTAGTGGCAGCCAGTGCCCGGTACCGGCGCTGACATAACCGTAAGAACGGTTAGCCTGAAACATTCCCTTCATATATTTATACTTGACAGGCAGTAGCGACATACCGAAAATAATTACCTGACCGCCATGCGTATGCCCAACCAGCGATAGCGGGACACCGGCGGCAAAAGCATTATCAAAAAAGTCAGGATGATGGGCCAATAACACGGTGAAAGCGCCGTCCGGAATCCCGCGCACAGCCTGGTCAAAATATTGCCGGCGTTTTTCCTCTACTTCAGTTTTGTTTTTACCCCAGGGATAGTCGACACCGGCGAAATATAACCCGTTTAGAACTGCCTGGTTCCGGTTTTCCAAAACGGTAATCGGGCTGTTATTTAGCGCCTTGCGGATACGGCCAATATCCCGGAAATACTCATGATTGCCCCAGCAATAGAAAATGCCTTGCGGCACCTGTGGCTGAAAGGCAGCAAGCCGTTCCATTGTTGGAACCAAAAGGTCCAAATCATCAACTAAATCACCGGTAATGGCCAACAAATCAGGCTGTTCATGTTTGACCATGGTTAATACCCGGTCAAGTTTATCCATGCCGAAAAACGGTCCAATATGGGTGTCACTTATCTGGGCAATTTTAAAGCCGTCAAGCGCCGGCGGCAAATGGGGAAAGTTTAATGCAAACCGGTTAACAACAATATTTATGTCTCCGGCAATAACACCGTAAGCACTGACAGCCAATGGTAATGCCGGTACAGCAGCAACTGCTCCCTGCAAAAATTCCCGGCGCGTTATCCCACCCGGCACTGGTGCTTCAACAGGTATTTCTGCTTCTTCTCCCGTCTCGGCCTCACGGCTTAACTTCCGCACCAGTAATCGCCCGGCATGGCCCACCATAAGAACAATCAGCATAAATACCAGGCCAATCATCCAAACATACGCGGCATAAATAAAGTATCTGAACCATTCGCCGGGAAAACCGCTTACAGGACGCAGCCACCGGCTGAAAATAAGAATAGCAACTGATAAAACAGTAACGACCCAATAGCTGAACCTGGCCTTTTTTCCGGCATACACCGGATGCCACTTGGGCAGTATCCTGTTTCCCAACCATGTTAACCCCAGCAAAAGCACTGAGAAAAAAATCATGGCATATAGTGACGGACCATGCTGCATAGTAGCCTCCCTGAGTGTTTTCTTCTAGCATACCTCATACCGTCATATTTGCCAATTGCCCGACAGGCTGTTCGAAAGAAAAAGCACCTGCTTCCCCAGGATAATTCGGAGAAGCAGGTGCTTTTATCACCAATAGGCATCAATTTATATATACTTAGATAGCGGTTTTTTCTAGCAATTATTTTAAAATTATATAGTATCCAATAAAGATGTACAGGCGTGTTGTTAGTATAAGCCTAAGTCAAGCGCCAGCGGTGGAGCGTTACTAACAACACGCCTAGAAAAAAATCTTTATTGGATTTCATATAGGTAATACCGGCACTATTAACCACCAGACTATATCACGCATATATTATAAGTAGTCTACGAGGGGAGGGTCTGAAATGGCCAATACTAAAGCTATTACAATCATTAATACACTGTTAGCCGATGTCAACGCCGTTATCCCCAATTTTACCTCATTGGTCAGTTCCTACCGGCTGCTTGTAGGATCAGCCGAGGAAATTCAGCGCACCCCGGGCGTGCCATTTGAGATATTTGAGCGGGCGGTTATCCGGTTTGACCGGGCTGGCACACTTATTGATATTTTACTTGAACTATTATGCTGCAAGATCGCTTTTAGCAGTGAATTATTGAGCATTACCTGCGCCCCGGTCGATTTGCTGCGGCTTTTAAGCAATTGCTGTTCGGCTGAAGATAACCCCTTTCACACTGCTGAACAAATTGTTTTGCTTGAAGCGCTCAGACAGACGCTGTTCTGCAATGACTCCTCATGTTTCGGCCCGCCGCCGGAAGGTATTACTCCACCGCACCCCCAACCACCGGCACCTTCTACACCGGTAAGTCCGTTCCCGCCCGCCAAGAATGTCATCCCCAGCGATCTCGAAACAACCGAAGAGTTGGAAACTGAAGCCAGTCTCCCGTTCGCATCCACTTCTCCGACATACAAGTATAAAAGTCCGTTAAGCCGCCGACACATATAGCTCCTAGAAAGCCTTAACCTCTCTAACAGTCTTCCAGCCAGCCATAAACCGGGCAGCTAGCGCATAAACCCCAGCGGTGATGATCATTACCGGCACAGTTGCCCCAACGACCAAGTCAAGCTTGACAAACTGGTAGTACATAACAACGCCTAATATCCAGATAATAACAGCTCCCCAATTGACCAGCAGTCCGTCGTCAGCCTGGCGGCGGCCAAGAATGAAGTAGTCGGCCAACAGCACCGCAAACAGCGGGGCAAATACCGAACCGATCGCATATAAGAAGCTTTCATATTGTTCGATGTCAATGACAATTGCCAGTGCTGCGCCAATCACCGTCATGACAAGCGCCAGTGTGCGTTCACTGGCTTTCGGTAACAGGTTGACGCAGGATACTCCTGCCGAATAAGCATCCAAAAAAGTGGTTGTAACCGTTGACAGCACCACAATGCCCAGCGCGGCCAGACCCAAATTGGCCGCCAGCATCATGGCTGCCGGGTCGGAGTCGCCGGCTATAATCGCCGCCCCCAGACCGATAATATACATCCAGCAGCTACCGATAAAGTAACCGAGCCAGCTGCCCCACGCTCCCTCTGATGTCTTCCGGGCAAACCGGGTATAGTCGGCAATGAGCGGCAGCCAGGACAACGGCATAATAACACTCAGCTCAAATGCCCCGCCGAACGTCATATCGCCTGACAGTTGTCTGGTGAAAAGTTCGCTGTTGGAAAATACCACGCCGCTGAGGACTACCGTCAGGGCAAACAATAAAATAACCGCCGCTGAATTGATTTTCTTCATTCCGTCCGTGCCCCCGGCAATCCACATAAAAATGAGGGCGCCGATAACTACACTCCACAGCGTCATATGATCGAACGACCACACCATTTTAGTAATCTGATTAACCGACCGGGCGCCGGCAACAATCATAACGGCCGTCCAGCCAATCAACTGCATAATGTTTAATATTGCAAACAAATAGGAACCGTATACCCCGAAGGAAAGCCGGGTAGTCATAATCGCCGGCAGCTTGGTCTGACTGCCGATTATACCGCCCAGCACCAGCAGCGTTGTGCCGGCAATGTGGCCAAGCACGATTGCAGTAGTCCCCTGGACAAACCCCAGCGGCGCCAACAAGCCGCCGGTAATGATTTCGGCAATAGAAACGGCAGCGCCAAACCACAATAGCATATAGTTGGTGCTAGTCACTGATCATCCCCGCCTTTTTATACAAAGTATAGAAATGGTGCGTAGGCCCTACGCCTTTGCCAATAGTCAATCCGTGTTCAATCGCTATGGTAATATATTCCTTAGCCGCATGTACCGCTTGGTCCACCGGCAGACCACGGCCAAGACCGGCAGCAATTGCCGCCGACAGCGTACAGCCTGTGCCGTGAGTATTTTTGGTGTCAATCCGGCGTGATTTGAGATAGGTATACTTTTCCCCGTCAAAGAAAACGTCTGTCGAATCACCGTCCAGGTGCCCGCCTTTCACAAGCACATGTTTCGGACCGAGGGCATAGATACTGCGTGCCGCCGCCTCCATCTCCTCAACTGTTGTAATTTTGCCTTGGGTTATGACCTCAGCTTCAGGAATGTTAGGTGTCACAATCGTAGCCAGCGGCAACAGCTCTTGCACCAGTGCGGCCTCAGCCGCCGGGTTTAGCAAGTGGTAGCCGCTTTTTGACACCATGACCGGGTCAACCACAACATTTTTTGCACCGTATTCTTGTAGTTTTGCGGCAATGGTCTTAATGGTATCAATCTGGGAAACCATGCCGATTTTGACGGCTGCAACCTCAATGTCGTCAAATATAGCATCAATTTGCTTGGCAATAACTTCTGGCGTAACATCCTGAACGGCAAACACACCTTGCGTATTTTGGGCGGTAATGGCCGTGATAACGCTCATACCGAATACGCCATGAGCGGCAAACGTCTTGAGGTCAGCTTGAATTCCGGCGCCGCCGCTTGAGTCTGAACCGGCAATGGTTAATACATTTTTCACAAAATCACTCTCCCCAAAAATTATAACTACTTGTGCACGTACATTGCGCATAAGAAGCGGGGGTTGTCCAAACCCAAAGTTACATTTTTCCCGTTCGAACAAAAAAAGAACGCCATCCAGTTAAGGAATGCGTTCTCTTATCCTACAAAATATCCCTCTAGCTTCCCTACGCTGGTACTATCCAGAATCAGGTTACAGGGTCAAAGACATTACAGGGTCTTTATCTCAGCCAGCCTACTCCAGCCCCCCTAGCCCACAAGCATATTAAACTGCCTTAATATTAACATATTTTTCCTTAAAAATCAAGCATTACCATATTAATTTTCATCCAATGACCAAGCCGCGCTAAAACTCCCCCTTCCACATGCGGGAGTTAAGAGCGGCTAAGTCTCTCTTTATGCCAGCTTCCTGTTATCAATTACCCGTTTGGCCTTACCTTCACTCCGTTCAATGGTACGCGGCGGCACCATCCGAACGTTGGCCTTGAGGTTGAGTACCGCCTTTAACTGGTTTTGAATTGCCTTTTCCAGCTTACCCATTCCGGCTGCCCCCAGGGTTGCATAACCTTCTTCCGTTGGTTCCACCACAACAGTCAGTTCATCCAAATTATTTTTCCGGTCTACGAGCAGTTGGTAGTGCGGCGCGGTAGCCCCCATGTCCAGCAGGACACTTTCCACTTGGGACGGAAAAACATTTACGCCGCGAATAATCAACATATCGTCACTACGCCCGGTCACCCGCTGCATGCTCACCCCGGTACGGCCGCAAGGGCATGGTTTGCGGGTAAGCGCGGTAAGATCACGGGTACGGTAGCGCAGCATGGGCATGCCTTCTTTTGTTAATGTTGTCAGCACAAGTTCCCCCACTTGCCCTTCAGGCAGTATCTCTCCAGTCTCGGGATCGATAATTTCCGGATAGAACAAGTCTTCATGCAGATGGAGGCCGTCCTGGCAGCGGCAATCAGTCGCTACTCCCGGGCCAATGATTTCACTTAAACCGTACACATCATAGGTCTTGACGCCAAACGCTTTTTCAATCTCCAGCCGCATACCGTCCGACCAGACTTCGGCGCCGCAAAATATCGACTTAAGTGGCAATTTGCCGATATCAATCCCCTGCGTCTGCATGGCCTCGGCCAAATGCAGCGCATAAGACGGCGTAGCCACTATGGCCGTAACGCCAAAGTCCTGCATCAGCATGGCCTGACGCAGCGGATTGCCTGACGATGCCGGTACGATAGCGGCGCCTGCTTTCTCGGCGGCATAATGCATACCAAGCCCCCCTGTAAACATGCCATAGTTAACAGCCACCTGGAACACCGATTCCGGCCCCAGGCCGCCGGCTACCAGCGTCCTGGCCAGCGACTCAGCCCACATATCCAGATCGTTTTTGGTATAGGCAACAGCAGTAGGCCTGCCGGTTGTGCCGCTTGAAGAATGAAATCTGGCAATTTGTTTAAGCGGTACGGCTAATAAGCCATAAGGATAATTATCCCGCATGTCTTGCTTCGTCGTCAGAGGAAGCTTGTTGATATCTGCAAGAGTCTTGATATCGTCCGGCTTTACACCGGCGGCCTCCATTTTGGCCCGGTAAAACGGCACATTACGATATACCCGGGCCACCAGTTCCTTTAGCCGGCCGAGTTGCAGCGCCTGCATAGCGGCAAGCGGCATGGTTTCCATCTCTTTATTCCAAATGTTCATTTGCTGATCCCTTCTTCCTTATCTTTTCCCGGCAGGCCGCAAATAAGCGCTGCTACCGGATAATAAAGCAACTGCGCGATTATGGTATTCGCCGCCGCTACTGTCAGCACCACCGGCAGCATGCCATAAAGGTATACTTTTAGCGGTAATCCGAGAATAAGTTTGGCCAGCGTGGTAAACGTCAAGCCGCTGGCCAGCGTACCGCAAAGCGCCCCGGCGGCCGGCCTAAGATCAACCCGCCCCAGCTTCATAGTAAGCGGCAAACCGACAATAGCCGCACACACCAACGCCCCTACAGGCTCACTGATTAGATTGCCGTAAGGAAAAACCGATTTGGAAGTGGCCAAACACAGCGCCCCGGCCACCAAACCTATGCCAACGGCCCGCCCGATAGACGGACGGAATAACACAATCGCCAGACAATACATCGCAATAATCCAATTAGGTGAGATCCCGGCGATACTCGGACTAACCAACCGCAAAATAGCACCGATGGCCAGCAGCATAGCCGATACTGCCGCCCAGCGGAACCGCCCTTCCTGACCGCTTTTGATCGTAAGCATTTCCCGTTTTTCTTCCATTGTCAAACCCCTCCCCAAATTAATTATGAGTTCCCAAAATATGAGGCCTAAAAAAATATAAAAACCCCGTCCCTTAAATTATGCATCAGCATAATTTAAGGGACGGGGTATAACCCGCGGTGCCACCCTTATTGACCATGACACAAAGTCCGGCCCGGCTTATCAAAGTACAGGACAAGACGTCCGATACCCGCTTCCTGGTAACGGCGGAAGAAATCCGACAGCGCCTACCCCGTTGATAACGGCTCGGACTGCATCTCCCAGGCCCATTCAACATACCGGGTGGCGCCAAACTCTCACTGCCATTGGCTCGCTGCAGCCCCGCTGCGCATGTTTACTCTTCCTGGTCATTGATTGTGGTTTTTATTATACTCTGTATATAGAATAGCAAGGGACGCGCACAAATGTCAATAGCGAAAATGCCGGCAGGTTTTTTTATTTTAAAAGCGAACAGTATACCGCAAAAGTTTCACTACCTTTTGTGAGGTGAACATAATGCCCCTGCTCCCCCGTGTTTTTACCCTGGTGATTGCAGTTATACTGCTATTCGTGCCCCCACTAGCCACTGCCGGCACTCCGGAACCGGCCCCGGTAACGGCTGCCGAATTAAAAATCTTCCAGCTCAAGCATCAGGATGTTATCGCCATAGCTTTTGAAACCTGCCTGCGGACAGCCAGTGTTCCTGACCCGCTAACCTTCAAACTCGAACCCAAGTTTCACGTAAATCAGCAAAATGGCCTGATAACCATAACCGCGGCAGCTCAGCCGGCGCTACCCGAACTCAACGGACAAACCTGCTTTGTGCAAACAATTTCCTCCATACGACTACAGCAGCTTACCGTCCAAGCGCCCACCCCCGGTCAGCTTACATTAACCGTTGCTTATAATAGCCGGACCGCTAAACCACGCATCACCACCGTCAAACGCAAACGCGTCAACCAGCCAGACAACACCACCGTTTACCGCACGTACCTTGTTTTAAAATTTGCCGGCATCCAAGCCGGCAGTCCGCCCAAAACCATTGTTATCGACCCGGGCCATGGCGGCAACGACTTAGGAGCTGCCAGCAACTATCTGTATGAAAAGGAACTCAACCTGGATATTGCGCTGCTGTCTTGCGATATTTTCCGTCAGCACGGCTATGACGTCTATATGACCCGGACGTCCGACACGAGGCCCGGACTGCTTGACCGGGCGGACGCCGCCAATATCCTGGAAGCCGATGCCTTTATCTCTATTCATAACAATTCCATGCCTGACAATATGCCGGCACCCGCCAGGAAATTGTACCGCGGCACCACTGTGCTCTATAACGCGGCGGCGCCAAAACCGGCTAAAGAGCTGGCTGCCATTATGGCTGATGAACTCTCCGGCGCACTTAGGATTCACCAGTACCCGCTGCAAGACAGACCGGGACTGGTAGTTCTTAATTCAACATGGGTACCGGCTGTCCTTGCCGAAGTAGCCATGATGCCCCATCCTCAGGACGCCAAAATGATTTCGCAACGCGTCTACCGGTTGGAAGCAGCGCAAGCTATTGTTCAAGCAACTGAAAAATACTTTAAAATCGCCGCATTGGCAACCGGGAGGCACTAGCATGAAATTTATAACTTTATCCAGGCATATAGCGCCTACCCTGCTGGCCCTGTCTCTTACCTTAACTCCGGCCTACTTCCCTGCCGCCCCGCCGGCAGGCGGCGTCGGCGCCGCCAATAGTGCCAACAACGGCCTGGCAACAGCCGATGCCGACGGCACAATTTATTATCTTGACCTGACCGGCGATATCTATGCCGGCGGCCAAGAAAAAATTTACCGGATTAAACCGGGCGACCCGGCCCCTGTTGCGTTATGTGACGATGAAGCCTGGAATCTTAATGTTTGTGGCAAATATTTGTATTACAGCAATTGGTCGGATAATCACCGTATCTACCGGCTCACTATTGACGGCACGGAAAAAACCAAAATCGGCGACCATCCGGCCAATCAAGTAACTTTAGCAGGTGATTGGCTGGTGTACATCAAGTGGACAAATAATCGTTCAGCGCAAGACAATAACATTTATAAAATATCGCTGGACGGCACTGTGGTGGAACAGCTTAACAGCGATCAATCGGAAAATTTAAACGTGGTTGATGATTGGGTGTATTATTTAAACGCTTCCGCCGGCTATAAGATCTATAAAATACGGCTGGACGGCACCAACCGCAGCAAAGTTACCGATGATCAGGCTGTATTCATGGCTGTGGCCAACGATACTATTTATTACAGCAACTATAGCGACGGTCAAAAGCTTTATGCCATCAATACCGACGGGGGCAACCGCGTCAAGCTGTCTGACGACAAAACCAGCTTTATCAACATCGCGGACGGATATATCTACTATACCAATGCTTCTGCCAACAACGCATTATACCGGATAAAAGCCAACGGCCAGGAACGCAAATTAGTATGCGATTTAGGCTCCGGACCGCTCCCCATCAACATTGTTAACAACATGGTTTACTACAATCGTCTGTTTTTACGACCGTAAAATCCACTTCCAAAAGCAGGAAAACATACCTGTCCGGCGAAAAATTCCTATATCGACACTCTCAAGGAGGAACCTGTTATGGTTTCCATCAGTTTTTTAAAACGCCTGCCGGCGGTATTAGCAGGCGTAATCCTTGCATTCAGTATATTGGCCCACGCCGCAGCGGCCAACCAATCCGGACCAACGGCCAACCCCGGGGCCCCTCCCGGGTATTTTGCTTTAAAGCCGTATATATTGCCGGCCAAATCTACGGCACTTGATAAACAGTTGCTGGCCATTATGGAAAAGTATAAAATCGTAGGTCTGTCAGCCACTGTTTTCCGTGACAATAAGATCGTCTGGAGCGGCGGCTACGGTTGGGCCGATCTTAGTACCGGCAGGACAGTAACCCCGGATACCCTGTTTCGGGTAGCGTCATTATCCAAGCTGGTGACAGCCACCGCCCTCATGCAACTCTACGACCAGGGGAAATTCGGCCTGGATGACGATATCGGCAAATATCTCGGCTACCGTGTGTTCAACCCCAAGTACCCGGATATAAAAATCACTTTTCGCCAGTTGTTGACACACACCTCCAGTATTGTTGACAGTGGCGCTTATGACGCCATTGTCGAAGAAAACCCCGCCTTGCTCAGGAAAATTGATATTAAGGATATGCTCACCCCTGGCAGTCGGTATTATACCGCCGCCACTTTCTCCGACGCTGCTCCCGGAACACAGTTTGGCTATTCGAACTTTGGCGCCGGTATTGCCGGGTCGCTTGTCGAAAAAATCTCCGGCATGCCGTTTGATCAATATTGCGCCAAATATATTTTTAAACCGCTCAACATGGATGCCGGTTTTGAGCCGGCGAATATCAAGAACTGGAAAAACATTGCCGTTTTGTACCGGCCGGATGAGCAACTAGTCAATTTCCGGCCGACCAAAGATAACTATAACAATAGTAAACCAGAACCGGCATCTGTCACCGCGCCGCTCGGCAGCGCGCTTGGCCGGTCGCCTGCAGGCGGACTGCGTTCCAGTTCGGTCGATTTCGCCAAATTTATGCAGGCCCACATGAACGGCGGCGTATATAACAAAACCCGCATTCTGAGAGCCGACACGGCCGATCTTATGCACAGCATGCAGTGGTTCGGCTATGGCCTGGACGGTTTATACAAACAAAAAGGATTAAACTTCCATATTACTGACGACCTTGTGCCAGGCCGGCGCCTGGTTGGTCATTCAGGCGAAGCATACGGCCTGTCGGCCGACGCTTACTACGACCCGGACAATAAATTTGGCATAGTTTTTATGATAAATGGCGCTAATCTCACTCAGGCCAATCCATATTACAGTGTTGAAAATTCTGTTGCCAAAACCTTGTTTGACACCTTTGCCCCAAAAAGTAGCGATAAACCTCCGAAAATAAAAGCTAAAGCAGGCACAAGCGTTATTACTGTTAATGACCGCAAAATCTTCCTGCCTGTCCCAGCAGTCGTCAATACGGCCGGTAAAGCCCAATTACTCTTCCTGCCGGCAATTTCGGCAGCAGATGCGCTTAAGACCGGAATTGCGCAATCTGGCGATACGCTGACTTTTACATATAAGCAAACTAAAGCCAGCCTAACTGTTGGCCAGACGGCCATAACCGTTAACGGCAAAGCCATCACACTGCCGCAGGCCCCCTATAAGTACAATGGCCAAATACTCATTCCCGTCCGGGAATTGGCGGCTGCACTCAATATTAACACTAAACTGAGCTTGTAATATTTCTGCGGGCTTCAGGCTGGCGGCTATAGACCTTGATAATTTGCGGTTAAGGACACATCCGCAGCCGTGACAGTATTAACGTTGTCTGACTCCCGCACCGCTTTACCGCTTAGACTGTGCTTTTGCCGGCCGCTAAGCAACGAATCGCCTTCCTCAGTGTAAGGACTGAGATCATCTTGACTGTCAGTTGACTCAACACACGAAATTCGCTCATTACGCCGAATTTCCAAACCTGAGCTTATAATCGCCGTTTCGACAGCGGCTACAATATAAAACAAACCTGTTAGCTGCCCGGACACCAAGGCTAGCGCTAAATGGACATGGTTTTCATGAGCCCGGCGCAGTGATTCTTTTTGGCCGCCAAGCAAAGTCCCGGTAATTCTGCCGCCGCCGGTGGCGGTCTGAATATCAATAAAATCCGGATTGATCAATAATTCATCCGGCAAATCCCGTTGCCCGGCAACCAGCGTATTGTACGTTTGAACGGCTTGCCATACGCGCCGGGCCGCTGCTTTATGATCAAGCGCCCCGCACTGGTGAAAGACATCCAAATGGTAAACAGCACCGCTATCTTGCCGTTGATAAAATACCTGCCCGGCATCAGCGTTGACCAGTATTTGCACATATTCAGGACTGTGCGCGTTAAAAGCGTGGACTTTGGTACTTAACACCGAACTTTGTCCAAGCCGCACACCGCCTTCCTGGTTAAGCGCTTCTCTGATAATGGCTGACGGCACAGCAAGTCGTTTCAGGTCCAGACCAGCATGACTGAAATTAAGACTATCAGCCATGAGGACAGGTATCTCGGATCACAAGCTGATCGTCAGGCAAACGGGTAATGGGTGTAGCCGGCCGGGGTGGCGCGATAATGGTTGTCGTCAGTGGGTCTATGAACCGTACTGTACCCGGACCGTTCTTACCACTGTCGTCATTGTCGGCGCCGCCGGAATACGGACGGCTCCCCAACGCTGCTGCCAACCGCGCCTTAAACTGCGACCACAACTCCGTCCAGTAAGAAGTGGCTTTAGGAGGTAATCGGAACAAATTCCGGTTTCCACTATGGCGGATCAGCCGGTAATACAGACTCATACGACCTTCGCCTCCTGAATTGTTTTCTTGTTATGTATTGTTCCCGTGGAACAGACCTACATGCAGTTGTCGGAAAAAATAAAAGCGGGATTGCTCCATCTGCGCTCGCAATGACAATGGAAAAGACATTATCCTCTCCAGTCATTGCGAGCGCTAGCGCGGCAATCCCGCTTTTGGTCACACTTTTATAAACTTAACTTATTCTTAATCCGCTCAATCGCTTCCTGCGTGCTTTCCTGACTGCCGAACGCCGTAAGCCGGAAATACCCTTCGCCGGCCGGGCCAAAACCGGCCCCGGGAGTGCCGACAATGTGGACCTCTGTAAGCAGTTTGTCAAAAAACGACCAGGAATCATACCCTTTAGGTGTTTTCAGCCAGATATACGGTGCGTTGACACCGCCGAAAACATCAAGACCGACGCTCTTTAAGCCTTCCCGGATGGTTTTGGCGTTCGTCATATAGTAGTTAATCAGTTCTTTAATCTGCTGCTGGCCTTCAGGAGTATATACCGCCTCGGCGCCACGCTGGATAATATACGGTACACCGTTGAATTTGGTGGTCTGCCGTCTATTCCACAGTTTATTCAAAGGATACCGGCTACCGTCCTTAGTCGACGCCATTACGGTTTTAGGCACTACGGTAAACGCGCAACGAGTGCCTGTAAAGCCGGCATTCTTCGAAAAAGTTCTAAACTCAATAGCTACCTCCTTGGCGCCTTCAATTTCATAAATGCTGTGCGGAATGCCGGGTTCCTGAATATAAGCTTCATATGCGGCATCATACAAAATGACAGCACCATTCTCCCTGGCGTAGTCTACCCATTTTTTAAGCTCTTCTTTAGATAGAGTGGTACCGGTAGGATTGTTGGGGTAGCACAGATAGATTATGTCTACCCTTTGCTCGGGCAGTGCCGGAATGAAATTGTTTTCAGCATTGCACGTAAGGTAAGTTACACCGGCAAATTTACCGCCGGCCAATTCACCCGTGCGTCCGGCCATAACATTGGTGTCAAGGTATACCGGGTATACCGGGTCAGGAATGGCGACTTTGTTATCAACGCCGAATATTTCCTGGATATTGCCGACATCACTCTTGGACCCGTCGCTGACAAACACTTCGTCTTCGTCAAGCTTGATGCCCAACGGGGCATAGTCGGTAGCAATAATTTTTTGAATAAGGAAGGCATATCCCTGTTCCGGACCATAGCCGCGAAATGTTTTTTCATTAGCCATCTCATCAACCGCAGCGTGCAAGCCGTCGATTACAGCCGGGGGCAGCGGTCTGGTAACATCACCGATACCCAGCCTGATTACATTAGCGTTAGGATTATCTTCTTTAAATTTAGCCACTCGTTTTGCTATTTCAGCAAACAAATAGCTTCCAGGCAATTTTAAATAATTGTCGTTAATTAAGGCCATGCTTGTGACTCCTCTCTGGTTTGGATAATTTGGCAGATTTTTTAATTTTCCCCCAAATAATAAGGTAAATGCATCAAATGCTGATATTTGGTATTATATTCTGCTATATGAATAGTTTTCCTTCATAATGACAAAAAAAATCACCGTTAATGCTCCCTTGTCCGTGTGGCATTAACGGTGCGGCCGTTATCGCCAAATGACCAGCGCCGCAGTAAGCGCCAGCATAAGAATCATAGCGGCATAATCAGGGGTACTGAGCGCGACATCGGCGGTAAATTGCCGTCGTCCCCGGCGGCCAAACCCTCTGAGTTCCATACTCATAGCCATGGTTTCCGAACGGGAAACCGCCCTGAGAACGAGCGGTTCAACAATAGCGACATAATCCATAAGCCGCTTGAGCGGGCTGCCGCGAAAAACATAGCCGCGACAAGCCTGCGCTTCACGCACAGCCTGGCTTTCTTCGAGAAAATCAGGCACAAACCGTAAGGCTGCGGTAAACATGAAAGCATATTCGTAAGGTATCCGGCACTGGTTAACAAGGGCGGCGGTCAAATCCTGCAGCCTGGTAGTAGCCAATAAAAATACAAAGATAATCGACATGGCAAACATTTTAAGCCCTGACATCAGTGAAAACTCTATACTGCTGCCAAAAGCGTACTGAATGGCTGCCAAAAGCCCGGCAAACACCGCCAAGCCGCCGGCGGCCTTAATGTGCTTGCCGGCGGGATGATACAGGGCCAGCAGCAGCAACTGGCCTCCCGCCAAGGCCAATTGCCCCGCTAATGTGGGGATTATGAGCGCCCAGACCGATACCACAGCCGTTAAAATAAGTTTGGTAAGCGGCGCAAGCTTAGGCATAACGTTCCCTCCCCTGCCGGATAGCTGAACCAAGCAATTCCACTAATTCTGCGGCGCTTTTGGCATGAACCCCCGGCAAACGCCGGCTAAGCGCCAAGGCTGCCGGCGGCACAAGGCCCCAAGCCTCAATATCCAGACTGCCGCCAAACAGTTCATCAGGCAAACCGTCAAACACTTTGCGTCCTTGGTCAAGCACAACCGCCCGCCCGGTATAACGGGCAATAAGTTCCATGTCATGGGTAACAAGTATTATTGTAATGCCTTCTTTATTAAGACTGGTCAACAAATTCATCAGATTTTGCGCGTCCCACGGATCCTGTCCGCTGGTCGGTTCATCCAGAATGAGCATTTTAGGCCGCATGGCCAACGCTGAAGCTATTGCCACTTTTTGTTTTTGCCCCCGGCTGAGCGAGCGGGGAAAACTGTCAGTCAGCTCCGTCAAGCCGGTCATACTGAGCGCCCAGTTGACAGAATTGCTGACATCATTCTGACTAAACCCCAACTGCTCGGGACCGTAGGCTACTTCTTTCAGCACAGTATCCCGGAAAATTTGGCGGTCCGGGTTTTGAAAAACATAGCCAATACTGCGGGCCATATCGGCAGGCGTTAAAGCTGCCGTGCTCTGACCCTGGAAATGAATGCTGCCGCCAACCGGCTTTAGTAGTGTCATCGCCAGCCGCGTGAGTGTTGTTTTGCCGCTGCCGTTTCTGCCGGCCAAAGCAACAAATTCCCCGGCCGTCACCGTAAAATTCACGCCGTCAAGCGCCTTTTTACCATTACCGTAAGTGTAGCTAACATTTTGTATATCAAGCAGTATTTCAGGCACTTTTCGCCACTCCTTCCGCACTTGCCGGTACGAGACTATTAAGTTCTTCAGCCGCCTGGCTTTCGGTCTGCCAATTGCCCAGCTTGATTCCGGTTTCCTGTTCAAGTGTAAACTTTATCGCCCAGAGCGGCGGCACACCTACCCTAAGTTCAGGCTGCTGCCACATAAACTCCAGCGCCTGGGGCAACATGCCGGTGAATTCCAGCTTCCCCCCCTTTAGCAACACTACTTTACTGGCATAGGGCAGCACTCGGGCCAGCTGGTGTTCAACCACCACCACGGTTTTTCCCCGGCGGTTCAGGTCTGCCAGCAGTTCATAGATGCCGGCCGCGCCTTCCGGGTCGAGGGCTGACGCCGGTTCATCAAATACGAGAATTTCCGGTGACATGGCCAATACGGCGGCAATAGCCAGCCGCTGTTTTTGCCCGCCGGACAACCCGGCCACCTCCCGTTCCTCCAAGCCTCCTAGCCCCACCATACTAAGTGCTTGGCTGATGCGCCGGGCGGCTTCACTGCGGCTAAGGCCGGAAGTTTCCAGACCAAAAGCCACTTCCTCGGCAGCCGTCATGGCTACTAACTGGCTCTCATAGTCGGCCAGCACCGTGCCGACTTGAGAGGCAATTTCGCCCATACTGCTTTGAGATGAATTGACGCCCCCAACCCGCACACTGCCTCCCTGGCGGCCGCCAAAGTAGTGAGGCACAACACCGGCAATAGCCAGCGCCAATGTGGTCTTGCCGGCGCCGCTGGGTCCGGTAATAACAGTAAACGAGCCCTTAGGAATGTCCAGAGTTATGTCGTCAAGAGCCAAGCCGCTGCCCGGATAGGCGTAAGAAAAACGGTCAAATTCGACAACCGCCATATTGATTAAGCCTCCTTGCCGCCAAACAGTCTTTGCGCCGGGAAATAGATCAGTTGGGTAATGGCCATATTAATTCCGGCCACAGCCAATACTACAGGCAGCATTCCGTAAAGATATACCGCTACCGGCAGAGACAGCGCCACTTTGAGAATGGTAATAAAGGTAAGACCGCTGGCCACAGTACTGATACCGGCCGTTATGGCCGGACGCAGATTGATGGTTCCTATTGCCAGCTTAAATGATGTGTGAACAATAAGCGCGCACACTATTGCGCCTACCGGTTCACTGATAAGGTTGGCATAGGGCAAAGCCGCCTTGGAAGTGGGAATGGCAACCGCGCCGGTAACCAGGCCAATACCGGCCGCTTGTTTAATACTTACCCGGGTAAGATTAATGGCAATGCAGTACATGGCAATGAGCCAGTTCGGGGTAATGCCGGCAACTGCCGGAGTAACTAATTTTAAAATGAGGCCGATAGCCAAAAGCAATGCCGTGACTGCCACCCAGCGGAACCGTCCCTCCTGTCCGGATTTTATTGTAATCATTTCTTGTTGTTTAGCTTCCATGTTAAACTCCCCTTTAATTTAAAAATACAAAAACCCCGTCGCTTAAACTACGCATTGTTACGTAATTCAAGGGACGGGGTGTATAACCCGCGGTGCCACCCTAGTTGACCGGTATACACCGGTCCGGCTCTGCTGGATACGGGACCCATAGTCCGATACCCGCTTCCTGATAACGGCGGAAGAATCCGACAGCGCCTACCCCGGCTAAACCGGCTCGGACTGTATCTCCCAGGCCCATTCGACATGCTGAGCGGCGCCAAACTCCCACTGCCATTGGCTCGCTGTGGCTCTCTAACCATGTGTACTCTTCCTGGTCATTGATGATCCAGAGCTATGTATTTGTTCACAGTATACCAGGAGACCGAGACATCTGTCAATTCCCTTTTATGATTTTAGTCGGCCCTGAGGGTAATATCCTCAATATCCTCATTGTTTTCAGCAAAGATGACCTTTCCGCTTACTGTTTTGCCTTTGAGCACAGCAGGCAGCCAGTAGCTGTCATCGGCCCACATATCCCGGTAAGGGATATCGGTCACATCAAACCACGCCGGCTTCATTTCCGGCGTTTCCCGCGGCTCACCCTGCCATGACCGGACAATATATATGTGCACATCATGATCAATATCAGGATCTGCCGGAAAAACAAACATCAGCCGTCCTGCATACTCAAGATCAGCCTCTTTAGTTATAAGGCCGCATTCTTCGGCCAGCTCACGCACAGCCGCCGCTACCGGAGTTTCTCCATCTTTAATTTTACCGCCAAAGCCGTTGTACTTGCCACAACCAAAACCTGCCTTTTTCATCCCGAGCAAGATACGCTCAGCCGGATTGCCTGTAACAGGCAGGCATAATGTCGTTGAACGCATGTTAGCCCCCCTTTTTTACTACAGCCGGAATACTTTCAGTCTGTTGGTAACAGTCGCGATGCTAAGCGGCAATGGCGGCCCCAGCTCACCGTCCAGATCGCTCTCTACCGGCTCATCACACTCGATATAAATATTGGCTGCCTGCAAATACCTAATGTGGTTGCTAAAAGTATGCCGCCCCGCGAAGATGCTTATAAATAGGCCCATAAGTTCGGAAATGCTGCATTTGTTAACTATTAACAAATCAAGTTTACCGTCGTCAATTTTGGCTTCCGGCGCCAGTGTGGGAAAACTGCCCACCATGCCGCTGTTCATAACCAAAAACAGCAAAATATCATCCTCGATGACCTGACCGTCGGCTGTCACTTTAACGTGAAGCGACCGGAAGCTGGGCAACTCACCCAAACCCTTAAGATAATAGGCCATTTTCCCCAAGGTATTTTTCAGCGAAATATCGACAGTATGGGCAACTGAAGTCAACAGGCCGGCACTGGCTACATTAAGAAAATATTCGCCATTGACTCTGCCGACATCAACCATCCGCCACATACCGCCGGTAATGGCGCTGAGGCAGCCTGGCAAGTGCCGCCCAAAATTCAAATGGCTGGCAAAATCATTGCACGTCCCACTGGGTATTATCCCCAAAGGGATGTCAATTTCTCCAGCCAGCATAGCATTGATTACTTCGTGTACGGTGCCATCCCCACCGGCCACAATAATACTGTCTACGCCTAACTCTTTGGCTTGCAGGATAAATGCCGGTATATCGCCTTTTTGTCTGGTCCGAAAAGCAATTACCATGCCACCGCTTAATTGCAGATATTCAATAACCTCATCAAGTCTGAACCTGAATTTGGCATCACCTGATACTGGGTTATAAATAAGTACATGCCTTTTCACAATATTCCCCCTTCTGGGGCAAAGTTAAAATTCAAGCCACTCGCCGTCAGCCGGTACTTGAACCCGGTCATCCAGCCGTTCTTGTCGTAAAAATTTCTTAAGTTCAATCCGGGTAAGCAAACAATGATTTATCGCTTCCATATGCATGACAACTACCTTGGCCGCCGGCGCATGATAACATACTTCATAAATATCCTGCGTCCCCATGGTTATTGGGTCGCCGGTATACGATTCCCCCTCTACAAACTATTTGCATTCTTTATCCAGATTATACCACATGACTATATATCCTGGCATGACCGGACAGAATATCATAAATAAAAAAACGCTAAACTTTAGAGCCTAGCCCCGTATCCCGGACTAGGCTCTGTTACCCTATTGGTACAGATAATACTGCTTGGACATCTCCTTAAACCGGGCTGCGGCCTCATCCCACCTGGACAAAAGTTCGGCCAACGGTACGCCCCAGCGCACATTGCTGTCGCCGGTATAAAGATCAATCATGGGCGCAGCGGCTGACCCTGACTGGTTAAAGGAAAATTTGCCGCTGCTCATTTCACTGATCACATACATTAGCGTCAAGCCTGTCCGCACTGCCCGGAAGGTTTGGCGGTCAGTAACATGGATCTGCACGCCGCCGCACAGCTGGCCCTGATATTTAACATCCACTTGCCTGGGAGTGAAGTATACCGGCCGGAAAACTGCCCCCGGCAGGCCGGCAGCATTCATACGCTCAGCCAAAGCGTTGGCATCAATCCACGGTGCGCCGACCAATTCAAATGGACGGGTAGTGCCAATACCTTCAGATACATTAGTACCGCCCAGCATGCCGGTACCGCTGTATACCAACGCGGTATCCGGAGTAGGAATATTAGGCGAGGTCATCACCCACGGCAAGCCGGTGTCGTTAAAATGCATGGCCCGTTGCCAGCCGGTCATCCGGATTACGACCAAATCACAATTAATCTTATATTCTCTGTTCATCAACAAAGCCAGTTCGCCGATAGTCAAACCGTGGCGGGCCGGAATGGGGTACATACCGATAAAGGATTCGAAACCAGGCTGAATAATATTTCCTTCGACAATTTCTCCGCCTACCGGATTAGGACGGTCAAACACCACAAATGTCTTGCCGTACTCTTTGGCACTCTGCATAGCATAAGCCATCGTATACATATAGGTATAAAACCTGGCACCAATATCCTGCATATCAAACGCCAGAATATCAACATTATCCAGCATTTCAGCCGTCGGTTTCTTGGTCCGGCCGTACAGACTATATACCGGTACGCCGGTACGCTCGTCAATATAGCTGCCCACATTGGCTCCAGCCGGAACATTCCCGCGAATACCATGTTCAGGCGAAAATAGCGCTACCAGATTGGTTTTGGCTTTCAGCACGTCAATCGTGCTCTGAAACCCGCTGGTCATGCCGGTTTGATTTGTAATCAGCCCTATCCGCTTACCTTGGAATAAGCCGAGATGTTTATCAATATTATCAATGCCTAAGCGTACTTTAACCGGGGCCGGAGGCTGAACTACCTGCCCTCCCGCCGTTTTAAGTTGCACTGACATTGCTTTCAGTTCTACCGTCGCGCTGTCATGAACACTCTGGCTGATCGGATAGCCAACATAAGTATTGTCCTGGCCGTCCAGCAGGAGCTTGTAGGATACCAGCTTTTCCCCGCCTAGATTAAGCTGAAACTTAATTTCCGGCCGCCTAAGCAAGGTGACTGTGCCGTCTTGGGGGGTAACCTGATAAGTAACTGTCGCCGCGCTGGCTTTGCCAGCATATTGCCCTGCCAGCGGCCCTACGCCTAATAAGATAATAATGAGCGCCACCAGACAGACAGCCATCAACCTGCTATTAACAATCAGACTTACGCCTCCTCGATGCGCACGCGGCTGCCGTAGCCGGCCGGTTCGGCCGGCTCAACAATCAACCGGCGCGGCATGCGTTGCTTCAATTCAGACACATGGCTGATTATCCCGATGGTCATACGCTCGATGTGCAACTTTTCCAGTGTTGACATGGCGACGTCAAGCGCGTGCTGGTCAAGTGAGCCAAACCCTTCATCCAAAAAGAAAAACTCCAGCGGATATTTTCCCTTTAGCTGTATTTGCGCCGAAAGCGCCAAAGCCAACGCCAATGAAGTCTGGAAGGTTTCACCCCCTGACAGGGTACTGACCGGTCGTTTGACGCCGCCATTGGCATCATCGCGGATGAGAAAGCCGCCATCAGAGGCCAGTTCCAGCGCATAGCGGTGCTGCGTTATTTGCTTCAAACGCTCGGAAGCCTGCCGGGCCACAAGATCCATTTGTTCCTGGGCCAAAAACTCCACAAAGACATTGCCGCGCAGCAGCGTTCTCAAAGCGTGCAGACAATTTTTTTGGTTGTTTAACGCAAGTCGTTCCTTCTCCAGTTCGGCCCACCGCCGGTGTTTGACCACCAAATCGCGATACTCCTTGTCAGCCTCCACCCGCCGTTCGGTAGCAATGTTTTTAGTTTCTTCAGCCTGCGCCAAAGTTAACTTAAGCTCCTCCCATGCCGCTGCTGTCAAACTGCGCCCGCCAAGAGCAGTGGTCAGTTGCTCACACTGGGCTGCCAAACGTTGCTCGGTTTCAACATAAGTTTTGAGTAAAAGGCGGTATTCATTTTGACGCTCGGCAGGCATAAGCGCCGCTGTTGCCGCAGCGGCGTCGGTAAAGCCTTCTGCTTTAAGCTTGGCATCCAGTCTCTCTCTAAGATTTTGGCAGCGGCCGGCAGCTTCCAGCCAGCTTGTTTCAGCACGGGTCCGCTCCTGATCGGCCTCGATCAAAGCTTCTGCCGTCCGGTCATAGTTTTCTTTAGCCTGGCTTTCTTCCCGGCGGACAGTCTCAAGCTGCTGCGCCGTCCGGGCCAAGAGCTGACTAACCGGAATACCCCGGGTAATAACAAATAATTCCTGTTTTTTGGCTGCTACATTTTCGGTAGTGCTTGACAACCGCGCCGTAATAGCTGCCAAAGCGGTTTGGCTGTCTTGCGCTGTACGCTGGAGGCTGGAAAGTTCAGCCTGGCAATTATCATATTCCTGCCGGCGGCCAGCCAATTGCCTGGTCAAGGTTTCAGCTAATTTATCCTGATTACTAATATATTCAGTTAAAGTGCGAACATGCTTAAGCGCCGTATCTGCGGGCAAATTATCGGCAATTGCCTGGTCCACGGCCTGCAGAGCTGAAATAAGTTGCTCACGGGCAGCGTTGGCCGCGTCCCGGGCCTCAATATATTCGGCTCTGGCCTTGTCAAGCTCAACTAAAGCTGTCGCTGCCTGCTGCCTGAGCGCGGCTGCGCCTGCTCTGGCTTCAACTGTCTTTTGCCGTTCTGCCGCCACAGCCTTGTTGGTTTCGGCCAACGCCTGCGTCAATTGCGCGATACGTTCTTTGGCGGCAGCAATATCTTTTTCCAGGTTACCGTTACCTTTAATGCCGGTTGGCTTGTGTCCGGCGCTGGCCGGACAGGGATGGGTGGTCGAGCCGCATACCGGACAGGGCTTACCTGCGGCCAGTTCTTCAGCCAAACGGGCCGCAGCTGCCTGCTTTTCCCCGGCTACAAGCTGATCAAGTTGCGTTACTGCTGCCTGTAACCGTTCCTCAGCCGCCTTGGCCTCGGCCGCTTCCAACTCATTCAGTCTAAATTCGGCCTGGTGCAAAATTTCCTGGGCTTGTTCAGCCGCGGCTTGCGCCGCCTCATACTGTTGCTTACGCTCGGCGCCGGCCTGCCGGATTTTGTCGGCGGCCGCCATACTTTGCGCCAACAATTGCGCCGCTACCAAACATGCCTGGACCTTGGCCCGCTGTTCAGGGCTAACGCTGGCGTCAGCCAGTTGCTGTTCAATATTCTTTATACTGTCCGCTAAGGTTAAGCTCCGGGCCGTAAGTTGCTCCTGAGCCTGGCGGGCATTTGCGCATGCCGCTTGCAGTTGTTGCTGTTGACTTGTTAATGTTGCAGCCTCCCCAGCCAGCGCCGCCACCTGCTCTTCCAGACGGCCGGCAGCTTCTAACCGGGTCAACTGTTCAATTAATTCCGGCTCCTGCTTTAAGCGTTTTTCCCTGGCCGCATTATAAACAACACTTAACTGTTTAGCCGCTTCAGCCATTTTTGCCGCGTGCGCCAACGCCTGCTCTCTGACGGTTGCGGCCGCCTGCTCCTCAGCTTGACTGGCTAGATACTCTTCCAGAACAGACGCTACCCGGTCAGCCTTTTCCGCCAGTTCGAGCGCACCTGCTGTTTGTTTTATTTGTTCTTGACGCTGCCGGTGCACAGCCATTTCCTGCTGTTTTTTGGCAATTTCAACTTGCAGGTTGTACACTTCTCTGGCTTCGATATACCGTTTTTCAACCTGTTTATACTCAGCCAGCGCCTGCCCTTCAGCCTGCCTGGCCGCCGCCAGCGCTGTTTGCGCCTGCTCAACAGCCGCCGGTGAGGCGTCGCCTAAACCTTTTTGCTCGCTTTCAACCTCGATATAGCTTGTTTCGGCAGTCTTAAACCGGTCATTCACTTTATTTATCAGTACATTGCCATACTGTTCAAGTGAAAACAAGCGCTGCAGCATTTCCCGCCGCTCTTTGCCGCCCAAATTGAGAAACTCGGCAAACTTGCCCTGCGGCAGCACTACTGCCCGGGTAAAGTCTTCTTCTTTGAGGCCTAAAAGGCCGGTTACCTGTTCGGTAACCTCCCGGTCCTTATCGGCAATTACTTCTTCCTGCGTGTCAGTTACTGCCACCAGGCGGCTATAAGTATTACTGACAGCTAACTGGTCTTTCCTCACATACCGCCGCTCAACCCGGTACACGCGCCGGTCGCGCCCCTGTCCCAGCGAAAAAGTAAATGCCACTTTTACATGCTTTTCCGCATGGTTCATAATTCCCTGAGTCCGCCGGCCGGCTCTGACTACCGTCCCATACAGCGCCAGCGTCATGGCATCCAAGATTGTTGATTTACCGCTGCCGGTCGGACCAAAAATACCAAATACGCCAAGTTCACAGAGCAGGTCAAAACGAATTTCCTGCTCTTCACGGAAACTGTGCAGTCCGGCAATTTTAAGCGTTATCGGCTTCATACCGCACCCTCCCCGTGCCTGTCGTCCTCCGCACTTTCATCAGTATCTTCCGCTACAATGCTTTGACTTAGTTCCAGGAACAATTCTACAAGCTTGTCATCAGGCTTTAACCCGCCATTTTGCTGTTCGTAAAATCTGATAAACAACTCTTTGAGCGGCATACTGTTCAAGCGGACCGGCCGGCTGTCCTGCTCATTATCCATGGCTTTAAATACCGGTCTGATGGTGACAAATCCCGGATGCATGGCCCGCAGTTCCTGAATTTCATCTAACGTCAGCGCCTGCTTAATCTCAATTTCAACTTCAACCCAGGCGTTTTTATCCCGCCCGTCAGCCACCCATTGCCGCACCTGGGCCAAACCGCCTGACGCCTGCCATCTGACCAACGGCTTACCTGACGCCAGATGCACTTCCCTCACTTCAGCCGGCTGACCGGGCTGAACATCAACAATAGTTACCGACTTGGCATAACCTGTCTCTGAAAAGCTGTAGGCCAACGGCGAACCGGCATACCGGCAGGGTGCGGCCATTCCCCCCACATACTGGGGACGGTGCAGGTGTCCGAGCGCGATATACTGGGCGCCGGCCGGGAACACCAACGGGTCTACGGCATACGCGCCGCCCACCTGGATCTGATTCTCGGAGTCTGATTCAAGGCCGCCGCGCACATAGAGATGGCTGACCGCCAAATTAACTGTATCACACCGGTATTGAGCACCCAGCACACCAAAGAGCCCGGCCAGGCGGTCATTATACCCTTGCCGGATATCTTTGTCGTCCACTGATTGGGACAATAGCTCCTTAAGCCGCCCTTCTGAGGGGTATGGCAGGGCCGCGATTACCGCAGTATGGTCAACTCCCGGCACAGCCAGCTCCAGCCAGGATGGCCCGCCGTTTACCCGGTGCACCCGCCCAATTCCCGGATTGGTGGGGCCAAGTTCTTCTTTCGGCAGGCCAGCAAGCGTAATGCCCAAGCGGCTGGCCAGCGGCGATGCGGCGCAGAGCCGGTCAGGATTATCATGGTTACCGGCGATAATGACAACCCCCCGCTTGCCATGCTCAGCCAGCCGGTCAACAGCATAGTAGAACAGTTCCTCAGCCGCCGCACTGGGATTAGGGCTTTGAAAAACATCACCGGCCACCAGCACCAGATCAATGCGCTCATCGGCGCAAATACCGCACAGTTCTTCGACAAAGGCCTGCTGCTCGGCCAGCCTGTCCCGCCCTTCGATGGTCTTGCCGAAATGCCAGTCGGCTGTATGTAAAATTCGCATATAATTGTACTCCTTTACATAACTTGCAAACTTCAGTAAAACATCTCGCCTTTTGCGGCCATGATGGGGATTTTCGCGTTAGTGAGAATAAAATCCTGCAGAAAAAAAGAAAAGCCAAAACAGCCTGTGAGCTGCTTTGACCATAAATATAAATGACACTGGCTATTTGTTTATTTAATCCGGCCGGTCCGCACTTTATCGGTTTAAGATCCGATAACGTCTACAATACTAAGTTCCTTGTGTTTTTCCAAGTCAAGAAAGCTACCGTCATTCAGTTTAACAATAGGCCGGGTTCCAGAACTCCCGTGCAAATACACAACCTCGCCGACCTGTCCATTACTTAACATTACTTTGGTATACAACAAATAGTCTCTGACATTATTCAGGAACGTCAGACATATCTCGGGATCAAACTTATTAAACATTTGTTGTTCTATCGTTTCTGCAGCACAAAACGGTGTCAACCGGTTCCGGTACACCCGTTCCGCCGTCATAGCGTCATAAGTATCTACGACGGCGATGATTTTTGCATAATAATTAATTTGATTATCTGAAAGCCCTAGCGGGTAGCCACTGCCGTCATTCCGCTCATGATGATGCAAAACTCCTAATTTGATATCATCACTGATTCGCTTTGATTTTATCAAAAGCTGATAGCCCTCGCGGGAATGTGATCGAACCACTGCCATTTCCTCGTCCGTTAGTTTACCAGGTTTATTGAGAATTTCCAGCGGGATTACTGCTTTACCCAAATCATGCATCAAAGCGGCTAGAATCAGTTCTTTCAACTGGGTATCCGGCAGCCCCAGCCACTTGCCCAAGATACCGGATATTATTGCCACATTCACCGAATGCTTGAACGTGTATTCGCAGTGCCGGTGTATTTCTTTCAAGTGGGTAATAATCCCATGCGTATTTATCAGGGAGCTAATATGAGAATGGGCCAATTCGTGCAACAGGTCCAGCGGAACCGTTTTGAACAAGCGAATGGTCTCAAATGCCTCATTCATTATCCGGACAGAATGTTGATACACAACACGGAATTTGTTCCTGTCAGCAATTTTTTTACCAGTGCTCAATATCTCAATGGAAGGAATTCTCCATCGTCTAAGCTGAGCTATGTGCCTGGCAGTCAATTCAATTCCTTCTGCTAAAAGAACTTTTCCCTGTGATGATATGATGTCTTGCGCAAGAACCGTTCCCGGCAGAACCGCGTCTAACCCCAATACAGTGATTTCTCTCACAGTGTGGCCCCCTCACATAAAATATGACCATTCATGATATATTGGGTGCGCTTTAAGTTTTGGTTTAACAAACAAAAAACACCCAAATTTCATTTCCTGATGCAAAATAAAACTAGGTGCACACTATCCTTGTCTACCCCGGTAAGTGGTAAGCATACGTGACCAGCATGCAAAAGCTGAAATTCATCTACAATGGCAACCATTAATATTAAAAAATTAAAAAATACGCACCAGTGTAAGCCACTGGCGCTAATTGTCCTTTACTCAAGCAGCAACCTGGCAATCATAGACAGTTGTCGTTAGACCCATGGCTTTGCGTCCCTATCTTTCGAAAGGTTTGCCAAATATTTGATTGATCATTCCCTGCAACAATTTTACAATTTACTCCTTTTTTAGTCAAGTTATTTATGGGTAATTTCTTGAGGTTACGTGACTTAGAAAATCCCGGCGATACAACAGGCTCAATTGCCAGCAAAATCTTTCACGGTATTACCGAAGGACTCCAGGACACACTCAAAATTATGAATGAAACGGCGCTGGAACAAGCCATTAATACCATCCTATCTGCCGCGCAGCGTATCGACGCCTATGGCTCAGGCGGTTCAGCCATTATTGCGGCTGATATTAAGCATCGGTTTATGCGTTTTGGTATTCCTGTACGGGCCTACGCCGACCCCTATATACAGATAACTTCAGCCTCGCTCCTTAAACCCGGCGATGTAGCGATTGCCATATCACATACCGGTGCTAACCGTGATATTCTTGACGCTGTTGAGATGGCCAAGACCAGCAAAGCGACTGTGATTTCGATAACCAGCTATATGCGTTCACCCCTTAGTAAGACAGCTGATATCACGCTCTATGGTATGGCTAGGGAAGTTAACTACCGTTCAGAAGCTATGGCATCACGCCTCATCCACCTGGCGATTATTGATGTTTTATATGTTGGCGCTTTGCTCAAGCAACAAGACCGATTTATTGACAATATGCAAAAAGTCCGCCAGGCTATTGCCAAACGCCGCATTTAAATTAGACAAAACTGAAAAAACCACGGCACAACCGTGGTTTTCCTTATTTTTGTAAATTTACCAAACTGCTATTACCGAGCCTTTAAAATGCTCATTAACAAACTTCTTTACTTCTTCAGAATGGTAAGCTTTAACAAGCTTTGCCACCGCCGGATTATCTTTATCTTTTGATTTAACCGCGATGATGTTGGCGTAAGGAGAATTACCATCCTCAATAGCCAGTGAATCTTTATTAGGAACAAGACCGGCAGTCATGGCATAGTTGGTGTTTATGGCCGCCAAGTCGACATCTTCCAGTGAGCGCGGCACTTGGGCGGCATCAAGTTCTTTTATTTTAAAGCTCTTAGGGTTTTCGGCAATATCAGCAGCTGCAGCTTTAAGGCCGACTCCTGGCTTAAGCTTGATTAGACCCTGTTTTTCCAGCAGCAGCAGCGCACGTCCCCCGTTAGTCGGGTCGTTGGGGATAGCGATGGTAGCTCCGGGCTGGAGTTCAGCCAAAGATTTAATTTTCTTTGAATATACACCCATAGGATAAATTACCGTCTTGGCTACAGACACGATATCGTATTTACGGTCTTGCACCATATTATCAAGATACGGCTGATGCTGGTAACTGTTAACATCAATATCCCCTTGGTTTAAGGCTACATTAGGCTGAACATAGTCGTTAAATTCAACAATCTGGATTTTGAGACCGTCTTTTTCAGCTACTTTTTTAACGGCCTCCATAATTTCAGCGTGCGGGCCGGCGGTAACACCCACTTTAAGCGGTTTATCCTCTACCGGAGCAGCGGCCTGTTTATTACCGCAGCCGGTAAGTCCGGCAACTGCCAAAACAAGAGTTGTTGCCAGCGCAATTTGTTTTAAGTATTTTTTCATTTATTATTCCTCCATTTACTATGTTTATTTTAATTTAAGCTTTTCCAGTCTGTCGGCGGCAGCCCTGAGGGTTTCAAATTTTTTACAGAAGCAAAACCGGATTAAATTTTTGCCTGCTGCGCTCTCCGGCCGGAAAAAGCTAGATCCTGGCACTACCGCTACGCCGATTTCGCTCGTCAGGTATTTGGTAAACGCAACATCATCATCCCAGCCAAACGGTGTGATATCGGCCATAATATAGTAAGCGCCCTGTGGCTTGACACAATTAAAACCGGCTTTTTGCAGGACATTAAGCAGGTAGTCACGACGCTCACGGTAAAATCCGGCCAGACCGGCATAGTACTCCGGACCAAAGCTAAAGGCTTCGGCAGCGGCCACCTGTAGCGGCGCAGCAGCTCCGACAGTAAGAAAGTCGTGCACTTTGCGGACTGACTCAGTAATTTCGGGCGAGGCCTGAACATAACCAATACGCCAGCCGGTAACACTGAAAGTTTTGGAAACACTATTGACGGCAATTGTCCTGTCAGCCATACCCGGTAAAGTCCAGAGGGGAATATGCATGACATTATCATAGAGAATGTGTTCATAAATCTCATCATTTATTGCCAGTACGTCATGTTTAATACACAGTTCTGCAATCAATTCCAGTTCGTCGCGATTGAATACCTTACCGGTAGGGTTATTAGGGGTGTTAATGATGATAGCTTTGGTTTTATCTGAAAACGCGGCGATGAGTTCATCACGGCTAAAATTGAACTCCGGCGGAGTTAGGCTTACATATTTTGGTGTTGCCCCGCATAAGATTACGTCGGCTCCATAGTTTTCGTAAAAAGGCTCAAATATAATTACTTCGTCGCCCGGGTTTACTGTAGCCAGGAGAGTAGCAATCATACCCTCTGTCGCACCACAACAGACTGTAAGCTGACGCTCAGGGTCGATAGCCACGCCATAGTCACGCCTGACTTTAGCGGCAATGGCATCTCGCAGGCCCTTAGTCCCCCAGGTGATGGCATACTGATTATGATCTTCCATAACGGCTTTAACTGCCGCATGCTTAATGGCTTCCGGAGCCGGGAAATCCGGAAAACCCTGCGCCAAGTTGATAGCGCCGTGGGCGGCGGCAATGCGGCTCATTTCTCTGATAACTGATTCAGTAAACTGTCTGGCTTTAACTGAAGCATAACCGTTTTTGCGTATATTTTGGATAACATGCTGCATTTTTCAGTCCTCCGTTTAACGTTTGTTTAGCTTGTGCGCCATGTAGTCACCACCGGATTGCACCATTTGCACCAAAGCAATGAGGATTACTACGGTAGCCAGCATGACGTCAGCCCGGAACCGCTGGTAACCGTAGCGGATGGCCAAGTCACCAAGCCCGCCGCCGCCAATGGCTCCAGCCATGGCCGAGTAGCCAATCAGGCTGATCACCGTCAGGGTCAATCCCAATATAATTGAGGGCATAGCTTCAGGGATAAGCACTTTCAAAATAATCTGGCCGGGTGAAGCGCCCATAGACTGTGCAGCTTCAACTAAACCGGCATCAACTTCTTTGAGCGCCGACTCGACAACCCGTCCGACAAACGGGATAGCAGCAATAGTTAGCGGCACAACAGCAGCATTGGTGCCAATTGAAGTGCCGGCAATCATCCGGGTAACAGGAATGATGGCCACCATCAGAATGATAAATGGAGTTGAGCGGGTAGCATTAACAATTGCGCCAAGCACTTGATTAAAAACCAAGTTTTCTTTTATATGGCCTTTACCGGTAATAACCAGTATGACCCCGAGAGGAATCCCCAGTAATGCCGAAACCAGCGATGAAACGGCAACCATATATATTGTCTCACCTAATGCTTCAACCAACAGCATAAGCATGTCTTGCGACATAACCAATCACCTCTGTTCCTAAGTCTCTTGCTTGTAGATAGTTTAACGCGTTTTGAATATCTTCAGGTTTACCGGACAACTCAATAAGTAAAGTGCCGTAGGGAATATCCTGCAAATGGTCAATACTGCCGGATATAATGTTGGCATCAACGGCAAAACGCCTGATTAAACCGGCAATTACCGGCTCATTGGTAGCCGCGCCAAAGAAAGATAGCCGAACAACTAAATTACCTCCCGCCACCGGTTTCTCTGACAGCACCGCGGCCAATGCTTCCGGCAACTTATTGTTAACAATAGCCTTGATAAATTCCCGGGCCGTCGCCGACTGCGGTCTGGTAAATACATCAAACACTTTACCTGTTTCAACTAGTCGCCCGCCTTCGATAACAGCAACCCGGTCACAAATAGCCTTGATAACATGCATTTCATGAGTAATTAAAACAATTGTAAGTCCCAGCTTTTTGTTTATGTCCTTGAGCAATGCCAATATGGATTCGGTAGTCTGTGGGTCAAGCGCCGATGTTGCTTCGTCGCACAACAACACTTTAGGCTCACTGGCCAATGCCCGGGCGATACCTACCCGCTGCTTTTGCCCGCCGCTGAGTTGAGCCGGATACACGTCTTTTTTGTCTGCCAAGCCAACAAGTTCTAACAGTGGTAATACCTTTTTCTCCCGTTCAGCGCGACTGACACCGGCAATCTCCAGGGGAAACGCCACATTTTCAAGAACAGTACGAGACGAAAGCAAGTTAAAATGCTGAAAAATCATGCCAATACTTTTTCTGGCTACCCGCAATTGGCTTTCAGACAACGCAGTCATGTCTCGGCCATCAACAACTACCTGCCCGGCTGTAGGCCGTTCCAGCAGGTTGATACAACGAATGAGCGTACTCTTGCCTGCTCCGCTTTTGCCAATTATGCCGTAGATTTCGCCTTGTTTTATATCAAGTGAAATATCAGCAAGCGCCGTTACCGCCCCAGACTCACCGTGATATACCTTTTTCAATCCCCTTAATGTAATCATGCTGGTCCATAATCCTCCTTCATGGCAAATAAAAAACCTCTTCGCAGAAGAAGAGGTTAGATTGTTTTGCAAATCCTATTCTTCATCTGCCAGGTCCTTACGGGGTCCTGCAGGAATTGGCACCGTTTCGCATTTGCGATGGTTGCCGCGGCTTCATTGGGCCAGTCCCTCAGCCAACTCTTGATGAAAAATACTGTATTCAGTTCATGAGTAATATTAACATGAGCTATAAACTATGTCAAGGGGATTTTTTAATATTACACACTACTCTAATTCTTATATAAAACAAAACACTCACGAAAGCCGTGAGTGTTTTTAACCAGCAACTTCCTATTCTCCCGGGCCGTTTCCAGCCAAGTACCTTCGGCGTTTGTGGGCTTAACTACTGTGTTCGGTATGGGAACAGGTGGAACCCCACAGCCATCGTCACTGGATATGTATTTGGAGTGAACGTCCCTATTTAAGTATGTTCCCCCAAAACTGTCACAGAAGAAAGACTGCGCAATATAGGATGTTCCTCGCTAACGCTCGGAACTAAGCGATTCGCACCAATCCGCCTTCACCTCTCGGCTCGCCTTCTTGGGCTCTCTGCTTATCGCTTTCGCTCTCAAACTTTTGGCTCGCTTGTTTAAGTCAAGTCCTCGGCCGATTAGTACCAGTCAGCTCAATGGATTGCTCCACTTACACACCTGGCCTATCTACCTTATCATCTGTAAGGGGCCTTACTTCTTTCGAATGACAGACCTCATCTTAAGGCTGGTTTCACGCTTAGATGCTTTCAGCGTTTATCCTTTCCGGACGTAGCTACCCAGCTGTACTCCTGGCGGAATAACTGGTACACCATTGGTCCGTCCACTCCGGTCCTCTCGTACTAGGAGCAGTTCCCTTCAAGTCTCTTGCGCCCGCGATGGATAGGGACCGAACTGTCTCACGACGTTCTGAACCCAGCTCACGTACCACTTTAATGGGCGAACAGCCCAACCCTTGGGACCTACTTCAGCCCCAGGATGTGATGAGCCGACATCGAGGTGCCAAACCTCCCCGTCGATATGGACTCTTGGGAGAGATTAGCCTGTTATCCCCAGGGTAGCTTTTATCCGTTGAGCGATGGCCCTTCCACTCGGTACCACCGGATCACTAAGCCCGACTTTCGTCCCTGCTCGACTTGTCTGTCTCGCAGTCAAGCTCCCTTCTGCCTTTACACTCTTCGCGCGATTTCCATCCGCGCTGAGGGAACCTTTGGGCGCCTCCGTTACTCTTTCGGAGGCGACCGCCCCAGTCAAACTGCCCGCCTGACACTGTCCCGAGTCTCGTTACTCCTTCGGTTAGAACTCCAGTAAATCAAGGGTGGTATCCCAACATCGGCTCCACCAAGACTTGCGTCCTAGCTTCTCAGCCTCCCACCTATCCTGTACATCATTTACCAAAACTCAATGTCAGGTTGCAGTAAAGCTCCATGGGGTCTTTCTGTCCAGTCGCGGGTAACCTGCATCTTCACAGGTATTTCAATTTCACCGGGTCCCTCGTTGAGACAGTGCCCAAGTCGTTACACCTTTCGTGCGGGTCGGAACTTACCCGACAAGGAATTTCGCTACCTTAGGACCGTTATAGTTACGGCCGCCGTTTACCGGGGCTTCAATTCAAACCTTCGATTGCTCTAAGCTCTCCTCTTAACCTTCCGGCACCGGGCAGGTGTCAGCACCTATACGTCAGCTTTCGCTTTAGCAGGCACCTGTGTTTGTGGTAAACAGTCGCTTGGGCCTCTTTTTTGCAACCTCTTTATGCTTCCACCGTTTCAAGTGTACACATCCGAGGCTCCCCTTTTCCCGAAGTTACGGGGACATTTTGCCGAGTTCCTTAACGAGGGTTCTCCCGCGCACCTTAGGATTCTCTCCCCGCCTACCTGTGTCGGTTTACGGTACGGGCACCTATCATCTCGCTAGAAGCTTTTCTTGACAGTGTGGGATCAATGAATTCGCCGTTATTTCTAACAGCTTTCCGTTACTCCTCAGGTTCCAGCTTGGCGGATTTGCCTACCAAGCACCCTACAAGCTTAGACGCGAATTTCCATCCTCGCGCTCATCTACCCTGCTGTGTCACTTCATCACTCAAACGACTCTAGGTGGTACTGGATTTTTAACCAGTTGTCCATCGCCTACGCATCTACGCCTCGGCTTAGGTCCCGACTGACTCTGAGCGGACGATCCTTCCTCAGAAACCCTTAGGCTTTCGGTGGACAAGATTCTCACTTGTCTTTTCGCTACTCATACCGGCATTCTCACTTCTATACAGTCCACAACTCCTTACGGTATTGCTTCAATCCATATAGAACGCTCCCCTACCCATGTCGTTAGACATGCCATAGCTTCGGTTCCGTACTTTAGCCCCGGTCATCTTCGGCGCACAATCTCTCGACCAGTGAGCTATTACGCACTCTTTGAATGGTGGCTGCTTCTAAGCCAACATCCTGGTTGTTTCGGAAATTGCACATCCTTTGCCACTTAGTACGGCATTCGGGACCTTAGCTGATGGTCTGGGCTGTTTCCCTCTTGACCACGGATCTTATCACTCGTAGTCTGACTCCCAAGTTTTGAGTACAGCCATTCGCAGTTTGACAAGGTTCAGTAACCTAAACGGCCCCTAGCCCTATCAGTGCTCTACCGTCTGTACTTACCTCTTGAGGCTAGCCCTAAAGCTATTTCGGGGAGAACCAGCTATCTCCGCGTTCGATTGGCATTTCACCCCTATCCACAACTCATCCCAAAGCTTTTCAACGCTCACGGGTTCGGGCCTCCACGCATTTTTACCTGCGCTTCACCCTGGTCATGGATAGATCACTGCGGTTTCGGGTCTACAATAACTAACTTTTCGCCCTCTTGAGACTCGCTTTCGCTTCGGCTCCGTGTTTTCCACTTAACCTCGCTAGTTACTGTAACTCGCCGGTTCATTCTTCAATAGGCACGCCGTCGACCTTTTAACGGTCTTCGACTGCTTGTAGACATACGGTTTCAGGTTCTCTTTCACTCCCCTCCCGGGGTGCTTTTCACCTTTCCCTCACGGTACTATGCGCTATCGGTCGCCAAGGAGTATTTTGCCTTGGAGGGTGGTCCCCCCTGCTTCCCACAGGGTTCCTCGTGTCCCGTGGTACTCTGGATTCCAGCCGTTTCGCCTCTGTCTTTCGCCTACAGGGCTGTTACCTTCTGCGGCCTACCTTTCCAGGTAGTTCGACTAGACCTGGCTCAACTTCCGCCGGTCCTCAACCCCAAAGAGCAAAAGCTCTCTGGTTTGGGCTCTTCCCCGTTCGCTCGCCGCTACTTAGGGAATCTCGTTTGATTACTTTTCCTCCGGGTACTTAGATGTTTCAGTTCCCCTGGTGCCCTCCTAACCTAAGTTAGGCGACGGTGCATTATCACCGCCGGGTTCCCCCATTCGGATATTCATGGATCAGTGCCTGCTTGCGGCTCCCCATGACTTTTCGCAGCTTACCGCGTCCTTCGTCGGCTCTTGGCGCCTAGGCATCCGCCGTATGCCCTTACTAACTTGACTTAGTTACGACTGTTGATCGCGCATCATCTGCTTCGTTGGTCCTCGAAGTGTTTGCTTGCGTACACACTACGTACGCGGCGCTGCACACTTCTCCGGTCCGCCTTGCATCTGATACACGCTGAACAGTCTAAGCCGTTAATAAGCTTTTTCTAATAGCTTACGTTTTGCCTTTAGTATAAATCCTAATTGCGCGTAAAGAACTTCTCATATGTTACTATGAGGCATTACTTTACTTTTGCTTTCTTCTGTGCAGTTTTCAAGGAACATCAGGAATATCTATGTTATCATAGTCACTCGTGTATTTCAACAAGTAACTTCTGGTAACTAGCATTCCCTCAAAACCAAACAATGTAAGAGTTATCATCTGCCAAATGTACCGACCTGGAAGTAGTCCGAGTGTCACCTCGAACAGTTCTCCCTAGAAAGGAGGTGATCCAGCCGCACCTTCCGATACGGCTACCTTGTTACGACTTCACCCCAATCATCGGCCCCACCTTAGACGGCTGGCTCCTTACGGTTACCCCACCGGCTTCGGGTGTTTCCAACTTTCGTGGTGTGACGGGCGGTGTGTACAAGGCCCGGGAACGTATTCACCGCAGTATGCTGACCTGCGATTACTAGCGATTCCGACTTCACGGAGGCGGGTTGCAGCCTCCGATCCGAACTGAGAGCTCATTTGCGCGCTTTGCTTGACCTCGCGGTCTTGCCTCGCTTTGTTTAAGCCCATTGTAGTACGTGTGTAGCCCAGGACATAAGGGGCATGATGACTTGACGTCATCCCCGCCTTCCTCCGCATTCTCTGCGGCAGTCTCCCTTGAGTTCCCACCATAACGTGCTGGCAACAAAGGATAAGGGTTGCGCTCGTTGCGGGACTTAACCCAACATCTCACGACACGAGCTGACGACAGCCATGCACCACCTGTTTTCGCGTCTCCCGAAGGAGAGGGATCTATCTCTAGACCTTTCGCTCAATGTCAAGCCCTGGTAAGGTTCTTCGCGTTGCGTCGAATTAAACCACATACTCCACCGCTTGTGCGGGCCCCCGTCAATTCCTTTGAGTTTCAACCTTGCGGCCGTACTCCCCAGGCGGGATACTTATTGCGTTAACTCCGGCACAGAAGGGGTCGATACCTCCTACACCTAGTATCCATCGTTTACGGCCAGGACTACCGGGGTATCTAATCCCGTTCGCTCCCCTGGCTTTCGCGCCTCAGTGTCAGACACAGTCCAGAAAGCCGCCTTCGCCACTGGTGTTCCTCCCAATATCTACGCATTTCACCGCTACACTGGGAATTCCGCTTTCCTCTCCTGCACTCAAGATCTCCAGTTTCCTGCGCCTATACGGCGTTGAGCACCGCTCTTAGACTCAAGACTTAATGATCCACCTACGCGCCCTTTACGCCCAATAATTCCGGACAACGCTTGCCACCTACGTATTACCGCGGCTGCTGGCACGTAGTTAGCCGTGGCTTCCTCCTTTGGTACCGTCATTAGCTTGGATTATTCACCCAAACCACGTTCGTCCCAAACGACAGAGCTTTACAACCCGAAGGCCTTCTTCACTCACGCGGCGTTGCTCCGTCAGACTTTCGTCCATTGCGGAAGATTCCCCACTGCTGCCTCCCGTAGGAGTCTGGGCCGTGTCTCAGTCCCAGTGTGGCCGTTCATCCTCTCAGACCGGCTACTGATCGTCGCCTTGGTGAGCCGTTACCTCACCAACCAGCTAATCAGACGCAGACCCATCTCTAAACGGCAGCTTATAAATAGAGGCCACCTTTCTTATCCTCGCCATGCGGCCAGGATACCACATTCGGTATTAGCACCACTTTCGCGGTGTTGTCCCCAATTTAGAGGCAGGTTGTCTACGCGTTACTCACCCGTTCGCCACTATCTGCTGTCCAACACCGATGGCTCTTGTGTTGGCAAAAACTCTCGGTGTTGAACAGCAGACCGTTCGACTTGCATGTGTTAGGCACGCCGCCAGCGTTCGTCCTGAGCCAGGATCAAACTCTCCATGAAAAGCAGGCACACAGCGCTTTAGCGCTGATGTGATCGCTTTGTTCGCTGCGTTAGCAGTCGAACATCCGCGTTATCATGAAGCCATTTGTTGGCTCGTTAAATCAATAAAGAATTAATTTAGGTTTTCGTATGTCGCAAGCGACACACGAACCGCACATCTGGCCCGTACAATGTATCGAGAATACATAACATCACGGCCGTCAAGACCATGAATATTATGCAGCCCGTACAATAGTACGCTTATGATGCATTCTTACATTGTTCAGTTTTCAGGGAACACATTCTTTGTTTTCACCGCTACTGCATCGCAGCGGCGACAGCTTTTATATATTAACACATCATCTTGCAATGTGTCAATATATTTTTTTTGTTAATTTTTGTCGCCATATCAGCGACTTTTATATATTAACACGCCTATCCTGCCGTGTCAATATCTTTTTGATAATCATGCCTATTAGTGCTGTAACCATTGCCAATTAGCATATCCGGGACTTATCGTAGCATAGTTTAGACCACTTTGTCAATTATTATTCATATAATTTAGAAAAAACAAACTAAACGAAAAGGAGCAGACTACGCCTGCCCCTTGGCTATTTAAATAATATACTACTTCTTAACTACCAGTTCAAGCGCAACCGGAATAGAAGCCGGAACATTTTCATTGGCAATAATCTTTTTAGCAGTTTCAATACTGATTCTACCCATATCTTTAGGCTTCTGGGCCACAGTTGCAGCTAAAGCGCCTTCATTCACAGCTTTAACAGCGATCAGCGGTGGCGTCAAAGCCAACTGCCATTATGTTGGTACGTTTAGCAGCCTTAATGGCTTCGAGAGCACCAAGAGCCATCTCGTCATTATGGGCGAATACGGCGTTTATTTCCGGATTGGCCTGAAGGATGTTCTCCATAACCTTCATGCCTTTAGCCCGGTCAAAATCGGCCGGCTGTTTAGCAACCACCGCAATACCGGTTGCGGTTTTAATGGCTTCGTTAAAGCCTTTACCACGGTCATTGGCAGCCGAGGTGCCGGGAATACCTTCAAGTTCCACGACTTTACCTTTACCGCCCAGTTTGTCAACAATAAGCTGGCCGGCCATTTTACCGCCGGCAACATTGTCGGAAGCAATAGCGCTGATAACTTTACCGCCAGCAGCACCACGGTCAACGGTAATTACCGGAATGTTAGCCTTGTTGGCGGCTTCAATAGCCGGAACAATAGCCTTGGAGTCAACAGGATTAACAATAATAACACTTACTTTTTGTTGAATAAGATTTTCAATATTAGCCAACTGTTTGGAAGCATCATTTTGCGCATCCATAAAACAACAAGCAGTTGACGGATAATGCTAAAAAGATGCTCAGTTTCGCGACCGGTAAGGGCAGCGGTAGGTTCGTCCATAATGAGTATTTTGATTTCATAGGACAACGCTTTTGCTATCTCGACCATCTGCTGCTCACCAATACTGAGTTCAGATACTGTGGCATCCGGAGAAATATCCGAACCTAACTGCAGCAAAACCTTAGCTGCCTGGACACGCATGGATTTCCAGTCAACAAACCCCAAAGCGTGTAATGGTTCGCGGCCTAAAAAAATATTTTCCATGACAGTAAGTTCCGGTACAAGATTAAGTTCCTGGTGAATAATCCCGATACCCAGCTCTTGAGCATGCCGGGGCCCGGTTATTTCAATTGCCTGGCCATCAAGTGTTATTTCACCGGCATTAAGGAAAAAATCTACTTTTTTCAGGGCTTTAACGCCAGGAAACTCTTTAGTTATGCCCCGCATCTCAAGTAGAGCTTTATTAATCACGCCAACCTCCTAAAATGTTACGCCTGATTTTAAAATTATATTAGCATAAGGTGTACACTCGCCGGTGCGGACAATCGCTACCGCCTGGCTGGTTAGGGCTTTAAACTCCTCATGGCTGACCATGGCTACCGGAACATATTCCAGCGCCGCTTTAACACCTTCATAAATTTGCGGACTAACCTCGGCAGTTTCGCCGGCAACAATGGCGCTTTCCACCTGAAGCTCACTCAATATGACCTCAAGGGTAGGTAAAAATCCGGGAATTCCCGGCGTAAGCGCCAGGTCTATGCGGCGCACCCCAGCAGGTATGGGTAAACCGGCATCAGCTATGACTAACATATCACCATGCCCCATCCCGGCAATTATTTCACTAAGCGGTTGGTTAAGCGTCCCTATTTTTTTCATTTGGTACATTCCTCCTGTGTACCGATCAATTCATCGACTTCTTGCCGCCACGGCAACGCCGGCTGAGCGCCCCGCCTTGTTACCGATATCCCGGCAGCAACGGCGGCAAATTTTAAACCGGCTTTAAGTGATTGCCCCTCGGCGAGGGCAGCAGCCAGCGCGCCGGTATAGGCGTCGCCGGCTGCGGTTGTATCAACTGCGTCAACACGAATAGGCGGTACATGATATATCTCCTGATTAGTAATGCACATAGCTCCTTGGCCGCCCAAAGTAACGACTACAGCTTTAACACCTAGGGCAAGCAAGCGCTTGCCTGCGACTACGGCATCATCCGGCGAGTTAATCTTGCTGCCGGTAAGTACCGCAGCTTCAGTTTCATTTGGAGTAATAATGTCTACCAGTGCCAGCGTTGACTCCGGCACCTGACGGGCAGGCGCAGGATTTAGAATTACCGTCCAGCCAGCCGCTTTAGCAGCCTTAATGGCATATTCGACAGTAATTGACGGCACTTCATGCTGTACCAGCAAAATGCCCGGCTGGCTAAAGCTACTAAGCGCTTTGTCAACATCTTGTTTATTGCAGTGCGCGTTTGCTCCTGGCACTACTACAATGGTATTGGCCCCTGACGCTCCAACGGTAATAAGCGCCGTACCGGTAGATATATCGACTTGGCGGACAAGCGCGGTATTAACACTGTTTGCAGCCAAGCTGTTTAAAAGTTGCTGGGCAAAAGCATCCTGCCCGATACAACCAACCATAGTTACTTTGGCCCCCAGTTTGCCGGCGGCCACCGCCTGATTGGCTCCCTTACCACCGGCAAAAGTAGCAAAATCCTTGCCAAATACTGTCTCACCGACTGCAGGCAGCCTGTCTGCCGTAGCTACTAAATCCATATTGAGGCTGCCAACAACTAAAACTGGCTTAGATTGAACTGACACCATCATGACCCTCCCTACCGCCGGAAGAATTGCGCACAATCAATTCCGGTTTGAACTTTTCTTCGCAAGCACTGGCTCTTACACCGCTGATTTGATCAAGCAGCATAGCTACAGCCGCCATTCCCATCTCATAGACAGGTTGGCGCACAGTAGTCAGTGCGGGTTTATACCAGCCGGCCATTCTTATGTCATCATAGCCAACTACCGCCACATCATCAGGTATATTGATCCCCTGTTCAGTTAAGGCCTCGATGGCCCCAATGGCCATCATGTCATTAGCGGCAAATATGGCGTCGAACGGCTCACGGCTTTCCATGAGCGCCACCGCCGCCCTATAACCACTGTCAAACGAGTAATTGCCGGTAATCATAAGCCGCCCGTTAACAACCACCCCATAGCGACTGTGGGTATCAAGGAAACCGCGTCGCCGGTCAATGGCCGATGACGAACGTGCCGGGCCACCAATAAAGGCAATTCTTTTTCGCCCCTGTTCAAACAGATGCTCAACAGCCAAAATTCCCCCCTGATAATTGTCACAAACAACGGCGCTCAACTCGGCGGCCGCGCGTCTGTCCAGCGCAACAACAGGTATCGGCAAACTCGCTAATAACCCTAAACTGTCATCACAGTCAACTCCGCCGGTAAACAAAATACCGTCCACTTGTTTACTGAATAAAAACCGTATATAACGTTCTTCCTCTTCAAGCTTGCCGTCAGTATTACATAAAATAACGGCATACCCTTGCTGCCGGGCAGCGTCTTCTACACCTCTGACCAATGCCGGAAAAAATGGATTTTCAATATCGGGAATAATTAACCCGATACTGCGCGATTCCCGCACTTTAAGTGCCCTGGCTACATCATTGGGACGGTACCCAAGTTCAACTACAGCCGCCGCAACCCGGGCAGCCAGTTCTTCCGATACCCCGGCGCTGCCGTTTAGAATCCTGGATACGGTAGCAATGGACACGCCAGCCGCCCGGGCAACATCTTTGATTGTTACATTCGTTACAATTTTTTTCCGGTGCTTCACTTTTAATCTCCTGCTAAATTCTATGCCATTTTTAATAAGTTTTGTATTGTTATCGTAGACTTATCATGTTGTAAACGTTTTCGTAAACGTTTACTAGTATGTTACTACACAATTTTAAAAAATCCTGCTATAGTTTGCAAAAAATTTGTACGATTACAACAAAGAAAAAAGCAGCCCTACAGGGGCTGCCTCAGTAGTATAGTTACTACAACAAATTACTATTTATTTAAGAATCGCGCCGGTGTTAGCTGATGTCACTAGTTTTGCATACCGGGCAAGATAGCCTGTAGCTACTTTGGGAGCAGGCTTAACCCAGGCATCTTTCCGCTTAGCCAATTCCTCCGGGCTTACCTTTACTTCAAGCTTGCGACCGGGAATATCGATATTAATAATATCACCGTCTTCCAGCAGCGCAATCGGACCGCCTTCCATGGCCTCCGGCGAAATGTGGCCGATACACGCTCCCTGGGTAGCACCGCTAAAACGGCCGTCGGTTAAAAGAGCCACCTTTAATCCCATACCGACAATGACTGCTGTCGGATTAAGCATTTCTTTCATACCTGGGCCGCCTTTGGGACCTTCATAACGGATAACAACAACATCGCCATCCTTGATTTTCTTGCCAATAATCGCTTCGATCGCTTCTTCTTCCGAGTTAAATACACGGGCGGTCCCTTCAAAGGTAAGCATGTCCTCTTTTACAGCGCTTTCTTTAACGACTGCGCCATCTGGAGCCAAATTACCGTTTAGGATGGCGACCCCCCCCTTGTTACGGTACGGCTCTTCAACAGTCTTAATTACATCCGGACGCAAAATCGCCGCATTTTTCAACCTGTCGCCAACAGTGCCGTTTACTGTTAACGCATCGGTATGAATGCCACCGAGCTTGGACAGTTCTTTCATTACTGCCGGGATGCCGCCGGCTTCGTTAAGGTCTTGAATATGATGGCTGCCCCCCGGACTTAGCTTTGTAATATAGGGAGTTCTGGCACTAATTTCATCAAATAATGACAGCGGCAGCTCAATGCCAGCCTCATTGGCAATAGCCGTTAAATGCAATACTGTATTTGATGAACCGCCAATACCCATGTCAACAGTTATAGCGTTTTCAAAAGCCTTGATTGTCATGATATCCCGTGCTTTAACATCCCGCTTGACTAAGTCAACAATAAGTTCCCCGGCTTGCTTGGCCATCATGCGGCGGGCGCCAAAATAAGCAGCCGGAATTGTTCCATTCCCAGGCAATGCCATACCCAACGCCTCAGCCATACAGTTCATGGTGTTGGCGGTAAACATGCCGGCGCACGAGCCGCAACCCGGACAAGCGGATTTTTCCATTTGGTCCAGTTGACCGGCTGTAATTTTGCCAGCCTCATACATTCCGGCGGCTTCAAACATGGTGCTGACACTAATATCCCGCCCCTGATAACGTCCGGCAAGCATTGGACCACCGCTGACTACAATGCAGGGAATATTGACACGGGCAGCTGCCATGAGCATACCGGGGACAATTTTGTCGCAGTTGGGGATTAGGACTAAACCGTCAAAACTGTGACCGGTTGCCACAGCTTCAATGGAGTCGGCAATAAGTTCCCGGCTGGCCAACGGATATTTCATACCGTCATGCCCCATAGCAATACCGTCGCAAATGCCAATCGCCGGAAACTCGACCGGCATACCCCCGCCTGCTGCCACCCCAAGTTTAACGGCATCAGCAATATCTTTCAAATGCATGTGACCCGGAATAATTTCATTGAACGCGTTAACAACACCGATCATGGGCTTTTCCAACTCTTTGGGAGTATAGCCCATCGCATAGAACAGTGACCGGTGCGCCGCGCGTGTTGATCCCTTTTTTACAATATCGCTCTTTAATGCCATAAAATTAATTCTCCCCTCATCCAAATCATTTTTATTACTACGTTTTTTGAAACTTATCAAACCTATGTTTATACAAACGTTTGATGTCCTGCCTTCATACTGAAAGAATACTTAGAGTCAGGAAATACGCCTCTGTATTATCCAGCAAAGACAATTATCCATGTATTGGCAATCAGCAGTTAACATTTATGTTATTATTCAACACAATTAGCCTAAATCCTTCCCTTATCTATAAAGTATCCATTGTTTACTATGACGGTTAATAAAAAACATCCTATTCAAGATTCGCTGCCTTAGAAAGCCTTCACCTTTTTTTATTTTTATTTTTTTTGGGAGGCTTTTGTTTATTGACTTTGCCAGGCAACGGCCATGCTACTTTACGCCGGGGAATAGGTGTTTTTCGCTCGGCTGGCGGCAGTTCGTCCCGCCGCGCGCCCATATATACCTCAGCCAATGGATATAACGTCTCACACCGGCCAGGGTTTATTTCAAAATCAAGCTGAACGGTAGCGGCAATTTCGCTATTGGCAAACTGAGCTATGGCCAATTCATTTGGTGTAGGCAGCATATCAATTTCATGATCAGTCTTGTTATAGATAGCAAGCAAGATTGTTAAAGCACTAACAATAAGTTCCCTGAGATCATGTGCTGTCAGGAGGTTATACTGATGAGCAAATGCCACTGCTTGCCGCAGATACTCAGCGGCCGTCTCAAGGTAACCACAGTCAGCCAAAATGCGTCCCAAAGAAAACATTGATTCTACCTGGCCCGCATCCCTGGCCAGGGCTTGCTCATAAGCCGTAACTGCTAGTTCAGGACGCTTGCCTTTGTAGTAAATATTTCCCAGGCGGTTCCAAAGATAAGCATTCTCCGGATTTTTACCCAACTTTTCCAAAAAATAATCTTCGGCATCACTGCCCCACCGCGGTGTAAAGTCGTTGTCGATAAGCACTTGCCCCAATACAATATCAGAAGATGCCTCTGTTTCAATAGTTTGCTTTATTACTGCAGCTGCTAGCTTCCCTGCAAGCATTGTTTGAATGGTTGGTGATAAATTCCAATCGCCAGCAGCATTACAATGTTTGCAGCGAAAATAGCCTACTGCTTGAAATTTGTCTGTTGCTCTTGTTCCCTCACCGGTAATTACGGGAATTGCCAGTGTACCCAGGTCATAGTCGCCGTTCTTGCCGCACTTCCCGCAAGTTAAGCGAAAAATATTCTCAGCAAACTCACTGTTTAGCTCTTTTATATGTTTATACACAAGTTTGGGGTATTTGCCTGGCAGCATGGCAACAGTCGGCCGCGGCGACACACTGGCTATGTCCTGGCCGGAAGCCATACTGATAAGTAAAGGGTTGATACCATGTTTTTGATATTTTTCCATTACCATATCATCCTTCACATTAATAATTACTTCGTTCCTGAGCACCATAACCTGCAAAAAACCCCACCCGCAAATAATGGGTGGGGTTATGGTTTATATTCTTATTATATGCCAGGAATTACTAGCATGTCAATTGTCTATACAAATTCTTATCTCTATAGTATCCAATAAAGATTTACGGGCGTGTTGTTAGTATAAGCGTAAGTCAAACGCCAGTAGTGGAGCGTTACTAACAACACGCCTATAAAAAAATCTCTATTGGATTTCATATCATAAAAACTTTAAAGGATATTATATTTTTGCAACTTCTGGTAAAAACCAGACCGGTGAATCCCCAGCATCCTGGCCGCTTTACTTTTGTTACCGCCCGCAGCTTCCAAAGCCCGGAAAATAGCCTGTTTTTCCGCATCTCCTTTTATTTCGGCCAAATCCGGTTCCTTTCCCCCCGCGTCTTTAGCCTGCTCAATATCACGGCTCTTGCCTTTATGCATTTTTTTAAGCATGGGTGGCAACACTTCGGGAATGATGACTGTGTCATCCTCCATTAGATTTACTGCTCGCTCTAATATATTCTCAAGTTCCCGGACATTTCCCGGCCAGTTATATTCCATTAGTAACGCCATTGCCTCAGGCGAAACCCCTTCTACCCAATGCTCAATCTGCTTGTTGATTTTTTTTAACAACATATCACATAGCTCTGGTATATCTTCCAGCCGGTCCCTTAGTGGAGGTATATTAAGGGTAAAAATATTTAGACGGTAATATAGGTCCTGACGAAATTGGTTTTGCTCGATCATTTTTTCAAGGTCACGGTTGGTTGCGGCAATAACCCGGATATCAAGCTTAGTGGTCTTGGTCCCTCCCACCCGCTCCAACTCCCGTTCCTGCAATACCCGGAGCAGCTTAACCTGCATGGCTAATGACATTTCACCGATTTCATCCAGAAAGATGGTTCCTCCGTTGGCAAGTTCAAATTTTCCCGGCTTGCCTCCCTTGCGGGCGCCGGTAAATGCCCCTTCTTCATAACCAAACAGTTCTGATTCCAAAAGATTTTCCGGCACTGCCGCACAGTTAACCTTTATAAACGGGCCTTGCCGCCGGCGGCTGGCATTATGGATGGCGTGCGCGAATAATTCTTTGCCGGTACCGCTTTCACCAAGAATCAGTACTGTAGAGGTTCCTTTGGCCGCTTTAGCTGCCAAATTTCTCAAATATGCCATTTTTTCACTATTGCCAATGATATTGGCAATAGTATATTTGCCGCCATACATCTTGCATAACTCTTCTTTATAAAATTCCAGTTCTGACTCCAGCTTATTAATTCTTCCGGCCAAACATTTTAAATCCTTGACATCTTTAAATACCACGTTGCCAACAGCTCCGACAATTTCGCCGTCTTCAATAATCGGTATCCGGGTAACCACACAAGTATTGTCCCCGATTTTTTGGATATCTGTCACCTCGGCCTTACCGCCTTGAGCAACAAGATGCATCCTTGTATTAGAAATTACCTCTGCCACATGTTTACCGACGACCTCTTGGGGATCAACGTTCAAAAATTCGCTGTAGGCTTTGTTCAACATAGTAATGGTCCCTTGCTTATCAACTACCACAATGCCTTCATTCAAACTCTCCAGAATGGATTCCAAGGTACTTTTCAGCCGTTTTACGTCTTCCAGTTCGGTAATTACCTCAGTAAGTTCAGTGATATCCTGAAACACTGCCACAGCTCCCACAACTTGACCGTCTTTAATGATGGGGGTACGATTTGTCAATATTGCACAATTCCCTATATCTTGCCGTTGGTTGAGTTCGGATACTCCGGTTTCCAATACCCGTAGCAGCCCGGTGTTAGGAATGACATCATCTACCATTTTTCCAAGCACAGCTTCGGCAGCTAATCCGGAAATAAATTCGGCGGCTGCGTTAAACAACGTAATATAACCGTAAGAATCAACAACAACAACACCATTACAGACCGAATCAAGCACGACTTTCATTTCTGCTATCCCGGTCGAGGAGAACGCTTCCGGCAAACTATTTAAATCGCGTTTATGCATCCATCAGACCTCCTGCACAGCTACTACATAATATAATATTTGATATTAGAATCAAAATAACCTTTTCAAATTTTATGTCTTTTATAACCAGTATAACCAGTAAAGCAAAAAGGTACAAAGCAAATGTGGACTTGAGTCCTTTTAAGGCTTCGTACCTGTCACACCCACTTTATGCAATTTTCCCTTTATATTATCTAAGCAACTGGTCAGGTACATCATCAATATACCTGACCAGTTGCTTAAATAATAATATCTGCTGTCAGAGCCTTATAAGCGCATGGCCCTCCTACGCTACCAGGAGGGCCGTACATTTTTTTACCTACTTACTTACAAAGTGCAAGCACCGTCTACACTAAGTACCGTACCATTAATGAATTTAGCATCATCGGAAGCCAGGAACGCAAAGGCAGCAGCAATTTCCTCCGGTTCTCCCAACCGGCCGGCAGGAACTTTTACTAGTATTTTTTCCTGTAATACTTGCTCGGGTATTTTCTTCACCATGTCAGTGGCAACAAACCCGGGAGCAACACAATTAAAACGCAGCCCGGTTTTGGCCATTTCCTTGACCCAGGATTTGGTCATGCCGATAACCCCCCATTTGCTGGCCGCATAGTTGGTTTGCCCCAAATTCCCATATAATCCAACAACTGATGATGTAGTAAGCACTACGCCGGATTTTTGCTCCAGCATATGAGGCAACACAGCCGAGGTGCAGTTGAATACGCCGGTCAAATTTACGCTGATTACGGCATCCCAGGCATCCTTGGTCATTTTTTTCATCATTGCGTCTTTAGTTATGCCGGCATTATTAATGAGAACATCAATTTTGCCAAAAGTTTCGATGGTCTTGTCCACCATGGCTTGGACATTTTCCTGGTTAGTAACATTTACCTTAAGGTAAACAGACTGAGCGCCTCTTGCTTTTATCTCTTCTACAGCGGCTGCGCCGTCGGCATAATCGGCTACAACAACATGCGCCCCTTCTTCAGCAAACCTTAACGCCGTGGCTTTACCAATACCACTGGCTGCTCCTGTGATAATTACAACTTTGTCTTTTAATCCTCTCATTTTTCACGCCTCCTAAATGTTATTTTTTTCCTTGCTCTCGCCTAAGAATTCAGTAAGCATTATTTTGAACCTAAGAAGGAGTTTCCCCCGTCGTTTCACAGATTGAGTAAAGCAATTATCGTGCCAATAAGAATTTATTCTATATATATAGTATCCAATAAAGATGTACAGGCGTGTTGTTAGTATAAGCGTAAGTCAAGCGCCAGCGGTGGAGCGTTACTAACAACACGCCTAGAAAAAAATCTTTATTGGATTTCATATATATCGAAAATTTAACTTATATAAACCTATACGCGGTTATCGCACTGTTCTTTGGGATTTTTTTAAAAACAGCCATTGTATACAGAAAACCGGCAAAAACAATCACTTGTATCTATTTCTGCACACAGTGTCTATTTTTTTATACACTGTATATCTTTCGCTGCCGGGGGGGATCCTATATTAACTAACAGAAAATAGTGATATAACTATATATTCATTACTTTGTAACTGTTGGCACAATACTTGCTTGTACATGTAAGTGAGATGCCGAAAATACAGAAAGGAGGGCACACTCTGCCTGTTTATTCTATTCCTGCTCAGCATACCAATATATCATTTTAGGAGGTAGTTTAAAAATCATGGAAGTAATTGGCATTCTTCTTAGTTTATTTTTATTAATGTTTTTTGCCTACAGGGGCTTTTCGGTTATTTTGTTTGCCCCGGTATTTGCCCTGCTTGCCGCCTCGCTGTCCGGCTTCTCCCTGATGCCGGCATACACCGAGTTATTTATGGCAAAAGCTGTTACCTATATCAAGTCATTTTTTCCGATATTCCTGCTTGGCGCCGTATTCGGAAAAATCATGGAAGACACCGGTCTTGCCAAAGGCATTGCCCATACCATCATTAAAAGCCTTGGCAAGGAGCGGGCCATCCTGTCGGTGGTATTAGCCGGCTGTGTACTGACTTATGGCGGAGTAAGTTTATTTGTTGTTGTTTTTGCCGTTTATCCCTTCGCATCCGCTTTATTTAAAGAAGCAGACATTCCCAAAAGATTGCTTCCTGGCACCATTGCTTTAGGCGCATTTACGGCTACTATGGACAGCATTCCCGGTACTCCTCAGATCCAGAACTTAATTCCCACTAACTTCTTCGGTACCAATATCTACGCCGCTCCTGTCCTTGGCCTGCTTGGCGGTCTAGGTATTTTGACTTTGGGCATTCTCTGGCTGGAAAGACGCCGGAAAGCTGCGGCAGCAGCCGGCGAAGGATATGGCAACCATACTCTAAACGAGCCCGAAATCAAACATGATGCCAAGCTTCCTTCGTGGCAAGTGGCTATACTGCCACTCTTAGCTGTACTGGTAGTCAATTTTCTTATGACTCGCGTATTCCCCTGGAACCCGGCCATGCTGGACCCGTTCAAAGCCATGAAACTGCCGCTTACTGCCCCGGCAGTTAATAATGTAATCAGTATCTGGTCCCTCATTATCGCCCTTATTAGCGGCATTGTCCTGGCAATAGCTCTTGGCTACAGAAATCTCGGCTCTACCAATGCTCTGGCAAAGTCCTTAAACGCCGGCGCCATTGGCTCACTGTTAGCAATCATGAACACGGCATCCGAGGTTGGTTATGGTAACATAATTGCCGCCCTACCTGGTTTTAAATCGATTTCTGCCGCTCTGATGAGCATCAAAGTCGGCGGGTCACCGCTGGTATCTGAAGCAGTGACGGTTAATATTCTTGCCGGTATCACCGGCTCAGCTTCCGGTGGTATGTCCATCGCTCTTGACTTGATGGCCAAAGATTGGATGGCCTGGGCCAATTCTATCGGCATGTCGCCAGAAATCCTGCACCGGGTAGCTTCCATGGCTTCCGGCGGTATGGATACCCTCCCCCACAATGGCGCAGTTATTACCCTGCTTGCAGTTTGTGGTCTCACACACAAAGACTCCTATGGCGATATCTTTGTCATGACATCCATCAAAACACTAATGGTATTTGTTGTCATAACACTTCACTCCATTACCGGCATACTATAAATACGGCGCATCATTAACCAGACGCAAGAACCCTGTGCCTAAACTGGTACAGGGTTCTTCGATGCCGGATATTCATTAAAGATGATAAGCCGATAATAACTGATGATCCTGACATCTCCGTTTAACCAATATTGTATAAAATACTAGACACATGTGTTCAAAACCATACACACATATGTGTTTCTCTAAAAAATTAACTGTTTCTCCAGTCTGTAAAATCAAGCCGACATTGTGCCATAGTTCATGTCCTAAAAAGAACAAGATGCACTACGTTATTGTTGGCATAATCCTTGCATTAATAGCAAAATAAAGATATTCTATTAAGGAGAGTGGCATAATGGCTAAAATAATTACAGCTCAAGAAGCCGCCAAATTGGTGCGAGATGGCGCTACTGTCGCTACCAGTGGTTTTGTTGGTAATGGTCATCCTGAAGCGCTTACCGCTGCTATGGAAGAAAGATACAATAATGAAAATGCTCCACGAAATTTGACACTGATCTACGGCGCCGGTCAAGGTGATGGCAAAGACCGCGGCCTCAACCATCTAGGAATAGAAGGAATGGTTAAACGGGCCATTGGCGGTCACTGGAATCTGGCGCCGAAACTGGGCAAATTGGCTGTTGAAAATAAAATTGAAGCATACAATTTCCCCCAAGGCACCCTAACTCATTGGTTCCGCAATGTAGCTGGCCGCAAACCTGGTGTCATTACCAAGGTAGGCCTGAACACCTTCGTTGACCCCAGGGTTGAAGGCGGCAAGATTAATGACGTAACTAAAGAAGATCTGGTAGAAGTCATTGAACTTGGTGGTGAAGAGTGGCTATGGTACAAGCCCTTCCCGGTAGATGTAGCCTTTGTTCGCGGCACCAGCGCCGACGAACGGGGCAATATCACCATTGAACACGAAGCCGTCTCACTGGAGATTTTGTCTATCGCCCAAGCGGCAAAAAATTCTGGCGGTATTGTCATCGCCCAGGTGGAACGTATTGTAGCCAACGGCAGTTTAAACCCCATGGCTGTAAAAATTCCCGGCATTATTGTTGATTATCTGGTAGTAGCTGATGACCCAAGCAAACACATGCAGACCTTTGCCGAGCAGTACAACCCCGCTTATTCCGGTGAAATCCGCGTTCCGCTGTCAGCCATTCCGCCCATGCCGTTGGACGAGCGAAAGGTAATCGCCCGCCGGGCGGCTCTGGAGTTAATCCCCAATGCCAAAGTCAATCTGGGTATTGGTGTGCCTGAGGGTGTGGCCATGGTAGCCAATGAAGAAGGTATCGGCGACATGATGACCCTGACTGTCGAAGCAGGTCCGGTAGGCGGCATCCCGGCCGGAGGCCAGAGTTTCGGCGCAGCCATAAATGCCGAAGCCATTCTCGACCAGCCTTATCAATTCGATTTCTATGACGGCGGCGGACTCGACCTTGCCTTTTTAGGTTTGGCTGAAACAGATAAGTACGGCAATATCAATGTCAGCAAATTCAAAGGACGGGTAGCAGGCTGCGGCGGTTTTATCAATATAACGCAAAACGCCAAACAAGTTATCTTCTGCGGCACCTTTACCGCCGGCGGCCTGAAAGTAAAAGTCGCCGAAGGCAAGCTCACCATCCTCAATGAAGGTAAGGCTAAAAAGTTTTTACAGCACGTTGAACAAATTACCTTTAGCGGCAAGTATGCACAAAGTGTCAATCAACCGGTCAAATATATCACCGAGCGGGCGGTATTTGAACTGACTCCTGAGGGTATGATGCTTACAGAAATCGCGCCAGGCGTTGATCTTCAGAAGGATATTCTTGCCCTCATGGACTTTGAACCCATTGTCTCTCCGGACCTAAAAATAATGGATGCGCGCATCTTCAAAAATGGACTAATGAGCCTAAAAAAGTAAAAACTATCGCTATGGATTGCTTTTTTATCTAGCAAAATTGATGATTCGAATCTAATATTAGATCAAGGACGGTGTTTTCCCAGTGAAAGAAGTAGTAATTGTCAGCGCAGTACGTACGGCTATTGGTAATTTTAACGGTTCCTTGGCATCTGTCCCGGCAACTGAACTTGGCGCTTTGGTTATTAATGCCGCAGCGGAAAGGGCCGGAATAAAAAAAGAAGCTGTTGACGAAGTAATTTTTGGCAATGTATTGCAAGCCGGGTTAGGGCAAAATCCCGCCCGTCAGGCCGCCATTAAAGCCGGTATTCCGGTCGAAGTCCCTTCCTACACCGTCAACAAGGTCTGCGGGTCCGGCCTAAAAACTGTTAATCTGGCTGCCCAAGCTATAATGACCGGTGATGCTGACATTGTTGTAGCCGGTGGTATGGAAAGTATGACCCAAGCCCCCTACCTTCTGGACAGCAAAGCTCGCTGGGGCTATCGCATGGGCCACTCCAAAGTAACCGATGTTATGATTCATGACGGCCTGTGGTGTGCGTTCAACGACTATCATATGGGAATTACTGCCGAAAATGTTGCTGCCAAATATGGCATCACCCGGGAAGACCAGGACCAGTTGGCTTTCGAATCCCAGGATAAAGCTATTAAGGCAATTGAAAGCGGCGCCTTCAAACAGGAAATTGTCCCGGTAACCATTAAAGGAAGAAAAGGCGACACCATCTTTGATACTGACGAATATCCCAGAGCCGGTACAACAGCCCAAGCTCTGTGCGGCTTAAAACCAGCCTTCAAAAAAGATGGCTCCGTTACCGCCGGCAATGCCTCGGGAATCAATGACGGCGCCGCCGCGCTGGTGGTCATGTCTGCTGACAAAGCCAAAGAACTCGGAATTAAACCCTTGGCCCGCATTCGCTCCTTTGCTTCCGGCGGTGTAGACCCGTCCATCATGGGTATGGGCCCGGTACCTGCGACCCGCAAGGCACTGGCCAAAGCCGGCCTGACCGTAGCCGACCTTGACCTTATTGAAGCCAACGAAGCCTTTGCCGCTCAGTTCCTGGCTGTCGGCAAAGAATTGGGCTTTGCTAAGGAAAAACTCAATGTTAATGGCGGCGCAATTGCCCTTGGCCATCCTATCGGTGCCAGTGGGGCGCGCATTCTGGTTACACTGCTTCATGCCATGGAAGCCAGGGATGCCAAACTCGGCCTGGCAACCTTGTGTATTGGCGGCGGCCAGGGCGTTGCTACCATTGTTGAACGCATCTAACCCTATATACAAATAACCAGTTACCCGGCATTCACTCCAGCCTAATAGCGCCAGTAGATATTTCATCATCTATTGGCGCTATTACCGGATTGGAATCGTGATATTTTTCACCGGCTGAATTAGCCAACTTCTTTCGCCTGGCGACGAAGTTGACAAATAAATTATTTAAGGGGGTTTTTTCTTTATGTTGTTTGAACTTAATGAAGAACAAAAAATGATGCAAAAACTGGTGCGGGAGTTTGCCGAAAAAACTGTAGCTCCTACTGTAGCGGAACGGGACGAACATGCAGTATTCTCCCGGGAGATTTTTGACGCTATGGGAGAAATGGGCTTTACCGGTATCTGCTTTCCGGAGCAATATGGCGGCGCCGGCGGCGATGTCCTTAGCTACATCCTGGCTGTAGAAGAACTGTCCAAAGTTGACGATGGTATTGGCATAACTTTATCAGCCACCGTTTCTTTGTGCGCTTGGCCTATCTACGCCTATGGTACAGAAGAACAAAAACAAAAATTCCTGGTACCGCTGCTGGAAGGCACAAAAATGGGCGCCTTTGGCTTGACCGAACCCAACGCCGGTACTGATGCTGCCGCTCAGCAGACAGTAGCCGTTCTTGATGGCGACCATTATATAATCAATGGCAGCAAAATCTTCATTACCAATGCCGGCGAAGCCGAGACTTATGTTATTTTTGCCATGACTGACAAAGCCAAAGGAGCCAGAGGTATTTCGGCGTTTATCCTGGAAAAAGGCACTCCTGGGTTCACCTTCGGTAAAAAGGAACACAAAATGGGAATACATACATCCCAGACTATGGAATTGGTCTTCCAAGACGTAAAAGTACCAAAAGAAAACCTTCTCGGCAAAGAAGGCGACGGCTTCAAAATTGCCATGTCGACCCTGGACGGCGGTCGTATCGGCGTTGCCGCTCAGGCTCTCGGCATTGCCCAAGCCGCTCTCGACCATGCCGTTAAATACTCCAAAGAGCGGGTACAATTCGGTAAACCTATTGCCAGTAACCAGGCCATTGCCTTCATGCTGGCAGATATGGCTACCAAGGTTGAAGCCGCCCGTCTCATGGTTTATCGTGCCGCATACCTCAAAGAAAAAGGCCTGCCATACTCCAAAGAAGCGGCCATGGCCAAAATGTATGCCTCTGACGTCGCTATGGCTGTCACTACCGACGCGGTACAAATTTTCGGTGGTTACGGCTACAGTCGTGAGTATCCGGTTGAACGCCTGATGCGTAATGCCAAAATTACTCAAATCTATGAAGGCACTAACCAAGTTCAGCGTATGGTTGTTTCCAGCGCCATTTTGCGCTAAAAGTTTCACAGTTATAAGAGCAATAGGAGGACTCGCTTATGGAAATAGTTGTCTGTGTCAAGCAAGTGCCTGACACCACTGAAGTAAAAATTGATCCGGTGACCAATACTCTCATCAGGCAGGGCGTTCCCAGTATTGTTAACCCATTTGACAAAAATGCGGTAGAAGCAGCCCTGCAATTAAAAGAAAAACACGGCGGCAAAGTCACCGTCATCTCAATGGGACCGCCGCAAGCCAAAGATGCTCTCAAAGAATGTCTGGCTATGGGCGCAGATGAGGCCATTCTCTTAAGCGACCGGGCTTTTGGCGGCGCTGACACCCTTGCCACCAGCCACACTTTAGCTGCCGGTATTAAAAAACTGGGAAAAGTGGATATTATCCTTTGTGGTAAGCAGGCTATTGATGGTGATACCGCTCAGGTAGGCCCGGAAATTGCCGAACACCTGGATATCGCCCAAGTAACCTATGTGGCGAAAATTGATGTGGAAGGCGATAAGCTGCGCATTGAACGGGAGCAAGAAGAAGGCTACGAAATTATTGAAGTCTCCATGCCAGTCGTCTTGACGGTCGTAAAATCTATCAATGAACCCCGTTATCCTACTGTTAAAGGGACTATGAAAGCAAACCGCAAGGAAATCCCGGTATGGACAGCCAATGATGTGCCTGTCGTAGCCGAAAAGATCGGGCTCAAAGGATCGCCTACCCAGGTACGCCGGATATTCACCCCCAAACAACGCACCCAGGGCGAAATTATCCAGGCTGATTCGGCCCGCGAGGCAGCTGCCCTGTTAATTCAAAAATTGTCTGATGCCAAGATTGTCTAGGGGGTTAAAGATATGGCTGTAAAAGTAATTAACGACCAATGTATCGGTTGCAGCGCCTGTGTGGGTACCTGTCCGTTCGGCGCTATTGTGGAAGATGGTAAAGCAGTAATTACCGAAACTTGTACCGCTTGCGGCGCTTGTGTGGATGTTTGTCCGGTAGGCGCTATCATCCGCGAAGCTGAAGAAAAAACAGTTGCTATTGATAAAAGCCAATATAAAGGTGTATGGGTTTATGTTGAACAAGTTGACGGACACATCCGCAGTGTCGCCCACGAGTTGATCGGCGAAGGCCGCAAATTGGCTGATGCCATGGGGCAAGAACTGGCCGGCGTGTTGATCGGTGACAACGTAGAAAACCTGGCAAAAGATATTTTTGCCAGTGGAGCCGACAAGGTTTACCTGGTAGAAGGTCAAGAATTCAAACATTACTCCACCGACGCTTATACTATTACCCTGACCGACCTGATCAATACCTACCATCCTTCGGTAATCCTGATGGGAGCAACTAATGATGGCCGCGACCTTGGCCCCCGGGTAGCCTGCCGGGTTGGTACCGGACTTACTGCTGACTGCACCAACCTGGGCATTGATGAAGCTACCGGCCTTGTGGCCTGGACCCGTCCGGCTTTCGGCGGCAATATCATGGCCACCATTTTGTGCCCGGAGCATCGTCCCCAAATGGGCACCGTTCGTCCTAAAGTGTTCAAACGACCGGAGCAAGACTTCTCCCGCAGCGGCGAAATCATCCGCGTCAGCAGCAAAGTCAAACCTGAAGACATCCGTACCAAGCTGCTTGAAGTCATTAAAGTATGCACCGCTTCCTGCAATCTGGAAGAAGCAGAAATTATCGTCTCGGGTGGCCGCGGCATGTGCAAACCGGAAAACTTCACACTAATTGAAGAACTTGCCACTGTATTAGGCGGTGCCGTAGGCGCGTCCCGCGCAGCTGTTGACGCAGGCTGGAAGCCTGCTATTCATCAGGTCGGCCAGACCGGCAAAACCGTCGGACCCAAGATTTACTTTGCTTGTGGCATTTCCGGCGCAATTCAGCACTTGGCCGGTATGTCCTCCTCTGACATTGTTATTGCCATCAACAAGGATCCGGACGCCCCCATTTTCAAAGTGGCTGACTACGGCATTGTCGGCGACGTGCTTGAAGTTATTCCGGCATTAATTGAGGAATTTAAAAAGATCAAAACCGCCGGTTAATATAACAATAAGTAGTAACTTTACTCATCGAATAGGGGTGTTATTGTATGGTGCAAGACATAAAATTTGCCGATATTAAAGTTGGCGACAAAGCCAGCATGGCCAAGACCGTTACTGAGTATGACGTATATACCTTCGCCGGTCTAAGCGGTGACTTTAATCCGGTGCACATTAATTCCGAATTCGCCAAAACCACCATGTTCAAAGAGCGTATTGCCCACGGCATGCTGTCAGCCGGCTTTATTTCTGCTTTGCTTGGTACAGCCTTACCTGGCGCCAATACGATTTACCTCGCCCAGGAATTAGCCTTTAAAGCCCCTGTAAAAATTGGTGATACTGTCACTGCAACAGTAGAAGTTATAGAAAAAATCGAAGCCAAAAGCCGCTTGATATTTAAGACTACTGTTACTAACCAGAACGGTGTTGTGGTAATCGACGGTAAAGCAACCGTTATGAAGAAAGATTAATCTTGTTATAAATAGGCGTTGTTTCAAATGGAACAACGCCCATTTTTTAAACACATGTAACAAGGAGGATAATCAATCAACGATGAACATTGCAATCAACAAAGTATTAATTATCGGTGCTGGGCAAATGGGCAGTGGTATTGCCCAGGTCATGGCCCAAAGCGGCTTGGAGGTAATTCTGCGTGACATAAAAGAAGATTTTGTCCAAAAAGGTATTAAAACCATTGACAAAAATCTCGCTAAAGCGGTAGAAAAAGGCAAACTGTCTTCCGAAGAAAAGGACACCATCCTTGCCAGGATCTCTGGGGTTGTAGAACTTGATGCTGCAGCCTGCAACGTAGATCTGGTCATTGAAGCCGCCGTTGAAAATATGGACATTAAGCGCGATATCTTCCAGACGCTAGACCGCCTTTGCCCGGCTCATACCATCTTGGCAACTAACACTTCCTCCTTGCCAATCACCGCAGTTGCCGCGACGACCAAGCGCCCGGAAAAAGTGATTGGCATGCATTTCTTTAACCCCGCGCCAGTGATGAAACTGGTTGAGATCATCAATGGTCTGGCGACAAGTAAAGATACCTTCGCTGCTGTGCAAGAGTTAACAATTACGCTTGGCAAATCACCGGTAAAAATAGAAGATTTCCCCGGTTTTGTCGGTAACCGGATCATGATGCCCATGATTAATGAAGCTGTCTACACCCTAATGGAAGGTGTCGCCAGCGCTGAAGATATCGATACGGTAGCTAAGCTGGGATTCAATCATCCAATGGGGCCGTTAGCGTTATCAGACCTTATCGGTAACGATACGGTACTCTATATTATGGAAGTCCTGTTTGCCGGCTATGGTGACCCTAAATACCGCCCCTGCCCGCTGCTTAAAAAGATGGTTCAGGCCGGTTACCTTGGCCGTAAGACTGGTAAAGGCTTTTACGACTATAGCAAGTAAACCTATCGTGACCAAAAAAATTGCAGCTAGTCTCAGATAGAGGCTAACTGCAATTTTTTTCAAAGAATGCCAGGCAAGAATAGTATGCTTAGCGTTAATTCTATGATGGATAGAAAAACAAAAAAAGCACTCGTGACTATCATGAGTGCTGATTCGTATAGGTACATTCCCTGAAAACTTCACAGAAGATAAGCAGCGAACCAGGTTATCAGGAGCAATAGCAACGCTAGAACCTGTGTGAGTCGCTTAGTTACGAGCGTTAGCGAGTAACTTCCCTACTCCAGGCAAATATAAGTCAAGTCCTCGGCCGATTAGTACCAGTCAGCTCAATGGATTGCTCCACTTACACACCTGGCCTATCTACCTTATCATCTGTAAGGGGCCTTACTTCTTTCGAATGACAGACCTCATCTTAAGGCTGGTTTCACGCTTAGATGCTTTCAGCGTTTATCCTTTCCGGACGTAGCTACCCAGCTGTACTCCTGGCGGAATAACTGGTACACCATTGGTCCGTCCACTCCGGTCCTCTCGTACTAGGAGCAGTTCCCTTCAAGTCTCTTGCGCCCGCGATGGATAGGGACCGAACTGTCTCACGACGTTCTGAACCCAGCTCACGTACCACTTTAATGGGCGAACAGCCCAACCCTTGGGACCTACTTCAGCCCCAGGATGTGATGAGCCGACATCGAGGTGCCAAACCTCCCCGTCGATATGGACTCTTGGGAGAGATTAGCCTGTTATCCCCAGGGTAGCTTTTATCCGTTGAGCGATGGCCCTTCCACTCGGTACCACCGGATCACTAAGCCCGACTTTCGTCCCTGCTCGACTTGTCTGTCTCGCAGTCAAGCTCCCTTCTGCCTTTACACTCTTCGCGCGATTTCCATCCGCGCTGAGGGAACCTTTGGGCGCCTCCGTTACTCTTTCGGAGGCGACCGCCCCAGTCAAACTGCCCGCCTGACACTGTCCCGAGTCTCGTTACTCCTTCGGTTAGAACTCCAGTAAATCAAGGGTGGTATCCCAACATCGGCTCCACCAAGACTTGCGTCCTAGCTTCTCAGCCTCCCACCTATCCTGTACATCATTTACCAAAACTCAATGTCAGGTTGCAGTAAAGCTCCATGGGGTCTTTCTGTCCAGTCGCGGGTAACCTGCATCTTCACAGGTATTTCAATTTCACCGGGTCCCTCGTTGAGACAGTGCCCAAGTCGTTACACCTTTCGTGCGGGTCGGAACTTACCCGACAAGGAATTTCGCTACCTTAGGACCGTTATAGTTACGGCCGCCGTTTACCGGGGCTTCAATTCAAACCTTCGATTGCTCTAAGCTCTCCTCTTAACCTTCCGGCACCGGGCAGGTGTCAGCACCTATACGTCAGCTTTCGCTTTAGCAGGCACCTGTGTTTGTGGTAAACAGTCGCTTGGGCCTCTTTTTTGCAACCTCTTTATGCTTCCACCGTTTCAAGTGTACACATCCGAGGCTCCCCTTTTCCCGAAGTTACGGGGACATTTTGCCGAGTTCCTTAACGAGGGTTCTCCCGCGCACCTTAGGATTCTCTCCCCGCCTACCTGTGTCGGTTTACGGTACGGGCACCTATCATCTCGCTAGAAGCTTTTCTTGACAGTGTGGGATCAATGAATTCGCCGTTATTTCTAACAGCTTTCCGTTACTCCTCAGGTTCCAGCTTGGCGGATTTGCCTACCAAGCACCCTACAAGCTTAGACGCGAATTTCCATCCTCGCGCTCATCTACCCTGCTGTGTCACTTCATCACTCAAACGACTCTAGGTGGTACTGGATTTTTAACCAGTTGTCCATCGCCTACGCATCTACGCCTCGGCTTAGGTCCCGACTGACTCTGAGCGGACGATCCTTCCTCAGAAACCCTTAGGCTTTCGGTGGACAAGATTCTCACTTGTCTTTTCGCTACTCATACCGGCATTCTCACTTCTATACAGTCCACAACTCCTTACGGTATTGCTTCAATCCATATAGAACGCTCCCCTACCCATGTCGTTAGACATGCCATAGCTTCGGTTCCGTACTTTAGCCCCGGTCATCTTCGGCGCACAATCTCTCGACCAGTGAGCTATTACGCACTCTTTGAATGGTGGCTGCTTCTAAGCCAACATCCTGGTTGTTTCGGAAATTGCACATCCTTTGCCACTTAGTACGGCATTCGGGACCTTAGCTGATGGTCTGGGCTGTTTCCCTCTTGACCACGGATCTTATCACTCGTAGTCTGACTCCCAAGTTTTGAGTACAGCCATTCGCAGTTTGACAAGGTTCAGTAACCTAAACGGCCCCTAGCCCTATCAGTGCTCTACCGTCTGTACTTACCTCTTGAGGCTAGCCCTAAAGCTATTTCGGGGAGAACCAGCTATCTCCGCGTTCGATTGGCATTTCACCCCTATCCACAACTCATCCCAAAGCTTTTCAACGCTCACGGGTTCGGGCCTCCACGCATTTTTACCTGCGCTTCACCCTGGTCATGGATAGATCACTGCGGTTTCGGGTCTACAATAACTAACTTTTCGCCCTCTTGAGACTCGCTTTCGCTTCGGCTCCGTGTTTTCCACTTAACCTCGCTAGTTACTGTAACTCGCCGGTTCATTCTTCAATAGGCACGCCGTCGACCTTTTAACGGTCTTCGACTGCTTGTAGACATACGGTTTCAGGTTCTCTTTCACTCCCCTCCCGGGGTGCTTTTCACCTTTCCCTCACGGTACTATGCGCTATCGGTCGCCAAGGAGTATTTTGCCTTGGAGGGTGGTCCCCCCTGCTTCCCACAGGGTTCCTCGTGTCCCGTGGTACTCTGGATTCCAGCCGTTTCGCCTCTGTCTTTCGCCTACAGGGCTGTTACCTTCTGCGGCCTACCTTTCCAGGTAGTTCGACTAGACCTGGCTCAACTTCCGCCGGTCCTCAACCCCAAAGAGCAAAAGCTCTCTGGTTTGGGCTCTTCCCCGTTCGCTCGCCGCTACTTAGGGAATCTCGTTTGATTACTTTTCCTCCGGGTACTTAGATGTTTCAGTTCCCCTGGTGCCCTCCTAACCTAAGTTAGGCGACGGTGCATTATCACCGCCGGGTTCCCCCATTCGGATATTCATGGATCAGTGCCTGCTTGCGGCTCCCCATGACTTTTCGCAGCTTACCGCGTCCTTCGTCGGCTCTTGGCGCCTAGGCATCCGCCGTATGCCCTTACTAACTTGACTTAGTTACGACTGTTGATCGCGCATCATCTGCTTCGTTGGTCCTCGAAGTGTTTGCTTGCGTACACACTACGTACGCGGCGCTGCACACTTCTCCGGTCCGCCTTGCATCTGATACACGCTGAACAGTCTAAGCCGTTAATAAGCTTTTTCTAATAGCTTACGTTTTGCCTTTAGTATAAATCCTAATTGCGCGTAAAGAACTTCTCATATGTTACTATGAGGCATTACTTTACTTTTGCTTTCTTCTGTGCAGTTTTCAAGGAACATCAGGAATATCTATGTTATCATAGTCACTCGTGTATTTCAACAAGTAACTTCTGGTAACTAGCATTCCCTCAAAACCAAACAATGTAAGAGTTATCATCTGCCAAATGTACCGACCTGGAAGTAGTCCGAGTGTCACCTCGAACAGTTCTCCCTAGAAAGGAGGTGATCCAGCCGCACCTTCCGATACGGCTACCTTGTTACGACTTCACCCCAATCATCGGCCCCACCTTAGACGGCTGGCTCCTTACGGTTACCCCACCGGCTTCGGGTGTTTCCAACTTTCGTGGTGTGACGGGCGGTGTGTACAAGGCCCGGGAACGTATTCACCGCAGTATGCTGACCTGCGATTACTAGCGATTCCGACTTCACGGAGGCGGGTTGCAGCCTCCGATCCGAACTGAGAGCTCATTTGCGCGCTTTGCTTGACCTCGCGGTCTTGCCTCGCTTTGTTTAAGCCCATTGTAGTACGTGTGTAGCCCAGGACATAAGGGGCATGATGACTTGACGTCATCCCCGCCTTCCTCCGCATTCTCTGCGGCAGTCTCCCTTGAGTTCCCACCATAACGTGCTGGCAACAAAGGATAAGGGTTGCGCTCGTTGCGGGACTTAACCCAACATCTCACGACACGAGCTGACGACAGCCATGCACCACCTGTTTTCGCGTCTCCCGAAGGAGAGGGATCTATCTCTAGACCTTTCGCTCAATGTCAAGCCCTGGTAAGGTTCTTCGCGTTGCGTCGAATTAAACCACATACTCCACCGCTTGTGCGGGCCCCCGTCAATTCCTTTGAGTTTCAACCTTGCGGCCGTACTCCCCAGGCGGGATACTTATTGCGTTAACTCCGGCACAGAAGGGGTCGATACCTCCTACACCTAGTATCCATCGTTTACGGCCAGGACTACCGGGGTATCTAATCCCGTTCGCTCCCCTGGCTTTCGCGCCTCAGTGTCAGACACAGTCCAGAAAGCCGCCTTCGCCACTGGTGTTCCTCCCAATATCTACGCATTTCACCGCTACACTGGGAATTCCGCTTTCCTCTCCTGCACTCAAGATCTCCAGTTTCCTGCGCCTATACGGCGTTGAGCACCGCTCTTAGACTCAAGACTTAATGATCCACCTACGCGCCCTTTACGCCCAATAATTCCGGACAACGCTTGCCACCTACGTATTACCGCGGCTGCTGGCACGTAGTTAGCCGTGGCTTCCTCCTTTGGTACCGTCATTAGCTTGGATTATTCACCCAAACCACGTTCGTCCCAAACGACAGAGCTTTACAACCCGAAGGCCTTCTTCACTCACGCGGCGTTGCTCCGTCAGACTTTCGTCCATTGCGGAAGATTCCCCACTGCTGCCTCCCGTAGGAGTCTGGGCCGTGTCTCAGTCCCAGTGTGGCCGTTCATCCTCTCAGACCGGCTACTGATCGTCGCCTTGGTGAGCCGTTACCTCACCAACCAGCTAATCAGACGCAGACCCATCTCTAAACGGCAGCTTATAAATAGAGGCCACCTTTCTTATCCTCGCCATGCGGCCAGGATACCACATTCGGTATTAGCACCACTTTCGCGGTGTTGTCCCCAATTTAGAGGCAGGTTGTCTACGCGTTACTCACCCGTTCGCCACTATCTGCTGTCCAACACCGATGGCTCTTGTGTTGGCAAAAACTCTCGGTGTTGAACAGCAGACCGTTCGACTTGCATGTGTTAGGCACGCCGCCAGCGTTCGTCCTGAGCCAGGATCAAACTCTCCATGAAAAGCAGGCACACAGCGCTTTAGCGCTGATGTGATCGCTTTGTTCGCTGCGTTAGCAGTCGAACATCCGCGTTATCATGAAGCCATTTGTTGGCTCGTTAAATCAATAAAGAATTAATTTAGGTTTTCGTATGTCGCAAGCGACACACGAACCGCACATCTGGCCCGTACAATGTATCGAGAATACATAACATCACGGCCGTCAAGACCATGAATATTATGCAGCCCGTACAATAGTACGCTTATGATGCATTCTTACATTGTTCAGTTTTCAGGGAACACATTCTTTGTTTTCACCGCTACTGCATCGCAGCGGCGACAGCTTTTATATATTAACACATCATCTTGCAATGTGTCAATATATTTTTTTTGTTAATTTTTGTCGCCATATCAGCGACTTTTATATATTAACACGCCTATCCTGCCGTGTCAATATCTTTTTGATAATCATGCCTATTAGTGCTGTAACCATTGCCAATTAGCATATCCGGGACTTATCGTAGCATAGTTTAGACCACTTTGTCAATTATTATTCATATAATTTAGAAAAAACAAACTAAACGAAAAGGAGCAGACTACGCCTGCCCCTTGGCTATTTAAATAATATACTACTTCTTAACTACCAGTTCAAGCGCAACCGGAATAGAAGCCGGAACATTTTCATTGGCAATAATCTTTTTAGCAGTTTCAATACTGATTCTACCCATATCTTTAGGCTTCTGGGCCACAGTTGCAGCTAAAGCGCCTTCATTCACAGCTTTAACAGCGATCAGCGGTGGCGTCAAAGCCAACTGCCATTATGTTGGTACGTTTAGCAGCCTTAATGGCTTCGAGAGCACCAAGAGCCATCTCGTCATTATGGGCGAATACGGCGTTTATTTCCGGATTGGCCTGAAGGATGTTCTCCATAACCTTCATGCCTTTAGCCCGGTCAAAATCGGCCGGCTGTTTAGCAACCACCGCAATACCGGTTGCGGTTTTAATGGCTTCGTTAAAGCCTTTACCACGGTCATTGGCAGCCGAGGTGCCGGGAATACCTTCAAGTTCCACGACTTTACCTTTACCGCCCAGTTTGTCAACAATAAGCTGGCCGGCCATTTTACCGCCGGCAACATTGTCGGAAGCAATAGCGCTGATAACTTTACCGCCAGCAGCACCACGGTCAACGGTAATTACCGGAATGTTAGCCTTGTTGGCGGCTTCAATAGCCGGAACAATAGCCTTGGAGTCAACAGGATTAACAATAATAACACTTACTTTTTGTTGAATAAGATTTTCAATATTAGCCAACTGTTTGGAAGCATCATTTTGCGCATCCATAAAACAACAAGCAGTTGACGGATAATGCTAAAAAGATGCTCAGTTTCGCGACCGGTAAGGGCAGCGGTAGGTTCGTCCATAATGAGTATTTTGATTTCATAGGACAACGCTTTTGCTATCTCGACCATCTGCTGCTCACCAATACTGAGTTCAGATACTGTGGCATCCGGAGAAATATCCGAACCTAACTGCAGCAAAACCTTAGCTGCCTGGACACGCATGGATTTCCAGTCAACAAACCCCAAAGCGTGTAATGGTTCGCGGCCTAAAAAAATATTTTCCATGACAGTAAGTTCCGGTACAAGATTAAGTTCCTGGTGAATAATCCCGATACCCAGCTCTTGAGCATGCCGGGGCCCGGTTATTTCAATTGCCTGGCCATCAAGTGTTATTTCACCGGCATTAAGGAAAAAATCTACTTTTTTCAGGGCTTTAACGCCAGGAAACTCTTTAGTTATGCCCCGCATCTCAAGTAGAGCTTTATTAATCACGCCAACCTCCTAAAATGTTACGCCTGATTTTAAAATTATATTAGCATAAGGTGTACACTCGCCGGTGCGGACAATCGCTACCGCCTGGCTGGTTAGGGCTTTAAACTCCTCATGGCTGACCATGGCTACCGGAACATATTCCAGCGCCGCTTTAACACCTTCATAAATTTGCGGACTAACCTCGGCAGTTTCGCCGGCAACAATGGCGCTTTCCACCTGAAGCTCACTCAATATGACCTCAAGGGTAGGTAAAAATCCGGGAATTCCCGGCGTAAGCGCCAGGTCTATGCGGCGCACCCCAGCAGGTATGGGTAAACCGGCATCAGCTATGACTAACATATCACCATGCCCCATCCCGGCAATTATTTCACTAAGCGGTTGGTTAAGCGTCCCTATTTTTTTCATTTGGTACATTCCTCCTGTGTACCGATCAATTCATCGACTTCTTGCCGCCACGGCAACGCCGGCTGAGCGCCCCGCCTTGTTACCGATATCCCGGCAGCAACGGCGGCAAATTTTAAACCGGCTTTAAGTGATTGCCCCTCGGCGAGGGCAGCAGCCAGCGCGCCGGTATAGGCGTCGCCGGCTGCGGTTGTATCAACTGCGTCAACACGAATAGGCGGTACATGATATATCTCCTGATTAGTAATGCACATAGCTCCTTGGCCGCCCAAAGTAACGACTACAGCTTTAACACCTAGGGCAAGCAAGCGCTTGCCTGCGACTACGGCATCATCCGGCGAGTTAATCTTGCTGCCGGTAAGTACCGCAGCTTCAGTTTCATTTGGAGTAATAATGTCTACCAGTGCCAGCGTTGACTCCGGCACCTGACGGGCAGGCGCAGGATTTAGAATTACCGTCCAGCCAGCCGCTTTAGCAGCCTTAATGGCATATTCGACAGTAATTGACGGCACTTCATGCTGTACCAGCAAAATGCCCGGCTGGCTAAAGCTACTAAGCGCTTTGTCAACATCTTGTTTATTGCAGTGCGCGTTTGCTCCTGGCACTACTACAATGGTATTGGCCCCTGACGCTCCAACGGTAATAAGCGCCGTACCGGTAGATATATCGACTTGGCGGACAAGCGCGGTATTAACACTGTTTGCAGCCAAGCTGTTTAAAAGTTGCTGGGCAAAAGCATCCTGCCCGATACAACCAACCATAGTTACTTTGGCCCCCAGTTTGCCGGCGGCCACCGCCTGATTGGCTCCCTTACCACCGGCAAAAGTAGCAAAATCCTTGCCAAATACTGTCTCACCGACTGCAGGCAGCCTGTCTGCCGTAGCTACTAAATCCATATTGAGGCTGCCAACAACTAAAACTGGCTTAGATTGAACTGACACCATCATGACCCTCCCTACCGCCGGAAGAATTGCGCACAATCAATTCCGGTTTGAACTTTTCTTCGCAAGCACTGGCTCTTACACCGCTGATTTGATCAAGCAGCATAGCTACAGCCGCCATTCCCATCTCATAGACAGGTTGGCGCACAGTAGTCAGTGCGGGTTTATACCAGCCGGCCATTCTTATGTCATCATAGCCAACTACCGCCACATCATCAGGTATATTGATCCCCTGTTCAGTTAAGGCCTCGATGGCCCCAATGGCCATCATGTCATTAGCGGCAAATATGGCGTCGAACGGCTCACGGCTTTCCATGAGCGCCACCGCCGCCCTATAACCACTGTCAAACGAGTAATTGCCGGTAATCATAAGCCGCCCGTTAACAACCACCCCATAGCGACTGTGGGTATCAAGGAAACCGCGTCGCCGGTCAATGGCCGATGACGAACGTGCCGGGCCACCAATAAAGGCAATTCTTTTTCGCCCCTGTTCAAACAGATGCTCAACAGCCAAAATTCCCCCCTGATAATTGTCACAAACAACGGCGCTCAACTCGGCGGCCGCGCGTCTGTCCAGCGCAACAACAGGTATCGGCAAACTCGCTAATAACCCTAAACTGTCATCACAGTCAACTCCGCCGGTAAACAAAATACCGTCCACTTGTTTACTGAATAAAAACCGTATATAACGTTCTTCCTCTTCAAGCTTGCCGTCAGTATTACATAAAATAACGGCATACCCTTGCTGCCGGGCAGCGTCTTCTACACCTCTGACCAATGCCGGAAAAAATGGATTTTCAATATCGGGAATAATTAACCCGATACTGCGCGATTCCCGCACTTTAAGTGCCCTGGCTACATCATTGGGACGGTACCCAAGTTCAACTACAGCCGCCGCAACCCGGGCAGCCAGTTCTTCCGATACCCCGGCGCTGCCGTTTAGAATCCTGGATACGGTAGCAATGGACACGCCAGCCGCCCGGGCAACATCTTTGATTGTTACATTCGTTACAATTTTTTTCCGGTGCTTCACTTTTAATCTCCTGCTAAATTCTATGCCATTTTTAATAAGTTTTGTATTGTTATCGTAGACTTATCATGTTGTAAACGTTTTCGTAAACGTTTACTAGTATGTTACTACACAATTTTAAAAAATCCTGCTATAGTTTGCAAAAAATTTGTACGATTACAACAAAGAAAAAAGCAGCCCTACAGGGGCTGCCTCAGTAGTATAGTTACTACAACAAATTACTATTTATTTAAGAATCGCGCCGGTGTTAGCTGATGTCACTAGTTTTGCATACCGGGCAAGATAGCCTGTAGCTACTTTGGGAGCAGGCTTAACCCAGGCATCTTTCCGCTTAGCCAATTCCTCCGGGCTTACCTTTACTTCAAGCTTGCGACCGGGAATATCGATATTAATAATATCACCGTCTTCCAGCAGCGCAATCGGACCGCCTTCCATGGCCTCCGGCGAAATGTGGCCGATACACGCTCCCTGGGTAGCACCGCTAAAACGGCCGTCGGTTAAAAGAGCCACCTTTAATCCCATACCGACAATGACTGCTGTCGGATTAAGCATTTCTTTCATACCTGGGCCGCCTTTGGGACCTTCATAACGGATAACAACAACATCGCCATCCTTGATTTTCTTGCCAATAATCGCTTCGATCGCTTCTTCTTCCGAGTTAAATACACGGGCGGTCCCTTCAAAGGTAAGCATGTCCTCTTTTACAGCGCTTTCTTTAACGACTGCGCCATCTGGAGCCAAATTACCGTTTAGGATGGCGACCCCCCCCTTGTTACGGTACGGCTCTTCAACAGTCTTAATTACATCCGGACGCAAAATCGCCGCATTTTTCAACCTGTCGCCAACAGTGCCGTTTACTGTTAACGCATCGGTATGAATGCCACCGAGCTTGGACAGTTCTTTCATTACTGCCGGGATGCCGCCGGCTTCGTTAAGGTCTTGAATATGATGGCTGCCCCCCGGACTTAGCTTTGTAATATAGGGAGTTCTGGCACTAATTTCATCAAATAATGACAGCGGCAGCTCAATGCCAGCCTCATTGGCAATAGCCGTTAAATGCAATACTGTATTTGATGAACCGCCAATACCCATGTCAACAGTTATAGCGTTTTCAAAAGCCTTGATTGTCATGATATCCCGTGCTTTAACATCCCGCTTGACTAAGTCAACAATAAGTTCCCCGGCTTGCTTGGCCATCATGCGGCGGGCGCCAAAATAAGCAGCCGGAATTGTTCCATTCCCAGGCAATGCCATACCCAACGCCTCAGCCATACAGTTCATGGTGTTGGCGGTAAACATGCCGGCGCACGAGCCGCAACCCGGACAAGCGGATTTTTCCATTTGGTCCAGTTGACCGGCTGTAATTTTGCCAGCCTCATACATTCCGGCGGCTTCAAACATGGTGCTGACACTAATATCCCGCCCCTGATAACGTCCGGCAAGCATTGGACCACCGCTGACTACAATGCAGGGAATATTGACACGGGCAGCTGCCATGAGCATACCGGGGACAATTTTGTCGCAGTTGGGGATTAGGACTAAACCGTCAAAACTGTGACCGGTTGCCACAGCTTCAATGGAGTCGGCAATAAGTTCCCGGCTGGCCAACGGATATTTCATACCGTCATGCCCCATAGCAATACCGTCGCAAATGCCAATCGCCGGAAACTCGACCGGCATACCCCCGCCTGCTGCCACCCCAAGTTTAACGGCATCAGCAATATCTTTCAAATGCATGTGACCCGGAATAATTTCATTGAACGCGTTAACAACACCGATCATGGGCTTTTCCAACTCTTTGGGAGTATAGCCCATCGCATAGAACAGTGACCGGTGCGCCGCGCGTGTTGATCCCTTTTTTACAATATCGCTCTTTAATGCCATAAAATTAATTCTCCCCTCATCCAAATCATTTTTATTACTACGTTTTTTGAAACTTATCAAACCTATGTTTATACAAACGTTTGATGTCCTGCCTTCATACTGAAAGAATACTTAGAGTCAGGAAATACGCCTCTGTATTATCCAGCAAAGACAATTATCCATGTATTGGCAATCAGCAGTTAACATTTATGTTATTATTCAACACAATTAGCCTAAATCCTTCCCTTATCTATAAAGTATCCATTGTTTACTATGACGGTTAATAAAAAACATCCTATTCAAGATTCGCTGCCTTAGAAAGCCTTCACCTTTTTTTATTTTTATTTTTTTTGGGAGGCTTTTGTTTATTGACTTTGCCAGGCAACGGCCATGCTACTTTACGCCGGGGAATAGGTGTTTTTCGCTCGGCTGGCGGCAGTTCGTCCCGCCGCGCGCCCATATATACCTCAGCCAATGGATATAACGTCTCACACCGGCCAGGGTTTATTTCAAAATCAAGCTGAACGGTAGCGGCAATTTCGCTATTGGCAAACTGAGCTATGGCCAATTCATTTGGTGTAGGCAGCATATCAATTTCATGATCAGTCTTGTTATAGATAGCAAGCAAGATTGTTAAAGCACTAACAATAAGTTCCCTGAGATCATGTGCTGTCAGGAGGTTATACTGATGAGCAAATGCCACTGCTTGCCGCAGATACTCAGCGGCCGTCTCAAGGTAACCACAGTCAGCCAAAATGCGTCCCAAAGAAAACATTGATTCTACCTGGCCCGCATCCCTGGCCAGGGCTTGCTCATAAGCCGTAACTGCTAGTTCAGGACGCTTGCCTTTGTAGTAAATATTTCCCAGGCGGTTCCAAAGATAAGCATTCTCCGGATTTTTACCCAACTTTTCCAAAAAATAATCTTCGGCATCACTGCCCCACCGCGGTGTAAAGTCGTTGTCGATAAGCACTTGCCCCAATACAATATCAGAAGATGCCTCTGTTTCAATAGTTTGCTTTATTACTGCAGCTGCTAGCTTCCCTGCAAGCATTGTTTGAATGGTTGGTGATAAATTCCAATCGCCAGCAGCATTACAATGTTTGCAGCGAAAATAGCCTACTGCTTGAAATTTGTCTGTTGCTCTTGTTCCCTCACCGGTAATTACGGGAATTGCCAGTGTACCCAGGTCATAGTCGCCGTTCTTGCCGCACTTCCCGCAAGTTAAGCGAAAAATATTCTCAGCAAACTCACTGTTTAGCTCTTTTATATGTTTATACACAAGTTTGGGGTATTTGCCTGGCAGCATGGCAACAGTCGGCCGCGGCGACACACTGGCTATGTCCTGGCCGGAAGCCATACTGATAAGTAAAGGGTTGATACCATGTTTTTGATATTTTTCCATTACCATATCATCCTTCACATTAATAATTACTTCGTTCCTGAGCACCATAACCTGCAAAAAACCCCACCCGCAAATAATGGGTGGGGTTATGGTTTATATTCTTATTATATGCCAGGAATTACTAGCATGTCAATTGTCTATACAAATTCTTATCTCTATAGTATCCAATAAAGATTTACGGGCGTGTTGTTAGTATAAGCGTAAGTCAAACGCCAGTAGTGGAGCGTTACTAACAACACGCCTATAAAAAAATCTCTATTGGATTTCATATCATAAAAACTTTAAAGGATATTATATTTTTGCAACTTCTGGTAAAAACCAGACCGGTGAATCCCCAGCATCCTGGCCGCTTTACTTTTGTTACCGCCCGCAGCTTCCAAAGCCCGGAAAATAGCCTGTTTTTCCGCATCTCCTTTTATTTCGGCCAAATCCGGTTCCTTTCCCCCCGCGTCTTTAGCCTGCTCAATATCACGGCTCTTGCCTTTATGCATTTTTTTAAGCATGGGTGGCAACACTTCGGGAATGATGACTGTGTCATCCTCCATTAGATTTACTGCTCGCTCTAATATATTCTCAAGTTCCCGGACATTTCCCGGCCAGTTATATTCCATTAGTAACGCCATTGCCTCAGGCGAAACCCCTTCTACCCAATGCTCAATCTGCTTGTTGATTTTTTTTAACAACATATCACATAGCTCTGGTATATCTTCCAGCCGGTCCCTTAGTGGAGGTATATTAAGGGTAAAAATATTTAGACGGTAATATAGGTCCTGACGAAATTGGTTTTGCTCGATCATTTTTTCAAGGTCACGGTTGGTTGCGGCAATAACCCGGATATCAAGCTTAGTGGTCTTGGTCCCTCCCACCCGCTCCAACTCCCGTTCCTGCAATACCCGGAGCAGCTTAACCTGCATGGCTAATGACATTTCACCGATTTCATCCAGAAAGATGGTTCCTCCGTTGGCAAGTTCAAATTTTCCCGGCTTGCCTCCCTTGCGGGCGCCGGTAAATGCCCCTTCTTCATAACCAAACAGTTCTGATTCCAAAAGATTTTCCGGCACTGCCGCACAGTTAACCTTTATAAACGGGCCTTGCCGCCGGCGGCTGGCATTATGGATGGCGTGCGCGAATAATTCTTTGCCGGTACCGCTTTCACCAAGAATCAGTACTGTAGAGGTTCCTTTGGCCGCTTTAGCTGCCAAATTTCTCAAATATGCCATTTTTTCACTATTGCCAATGATATTGGCAATAGTATATTTGCCGCCATACATCTTGCATAACTCTTCTTTATAAAATTCCAGTTCTGACTCCAGCTTATTAATTCTTCCGGCCAAACATTTTAAATCCTTGACATCTTTAAATACCACGTTGCCAACAGCTCCGACAATTTCGCCGTCTTCAATAATCGGTATCCGGGTAACCACACAAGTATTGTCCCCGATTTTTTGGATATCTGTCACCTCGGCCTTACCGCCTTGAGCAACAAGATGCATCCTTGTATTAGAAATTACCTCTGCCACATGTTTACCGACGACCTCTTGGGGATCAACGTTCAAAAATTCGCTGTAGGCTTTGTTCAACATAGTAATGGTCCCTTGCTTATCAACTACCACAATGCCTTCATTCAAACTCTCCAGAATGGATTCCAAGGTACTTTTCAGCCGTTTTACGTCTTCCAGTTCGGTAATTACCTCAGTAAGTTCAGTGATATCCTGAAACACTGCCACAGCTCCCACAACTTGACCGTCTTTAATGATGGGGGTACGATTTGTCAATATTGCACAATTCCCTATATCTTGCCGTTGGTTGAGTTCGGATACTCCGGTTTCCAATACCCGTAGCAGCCCGGTGTTAGGAATGACATCATCTACCATTTTTCCAAGCACAGCTTCGGCAGCTAATCCGGAAATAAATTCGGCGGCTGCGTTAAACAACGTAATATAACCGTAAGAATCAACAACAACAACACCATTACAGACCGAATCAAGCACGACTTTCATTTCTGCTATCCCGGTCGAGGAGAACGCTTCCGGCAAACTATTTAAATCGCGTTTATGCATCCATCAGACCTCCTGCACAGCTACTACATAATATAATATTTGATATTAGAATCAAAATAACCTTTTCAAATTTTATGTCTTTTATAACCAGTATAACCAGTAAAGCAAAAAGGTACAAAGCAAATGTGGACTTGAGTCCTTTTAAGGCTTCGTACCTGTCACACCCACTTTATGCAATTTTCCCTTTATATTATCTAAGCAACTGGTCAGGTACATCATCAATATACCTGACCAGTTGCTTAAATAATAATATCTGCTGTCAGAGCCTTATAAGCGCATGGCCCTCCTACGCTACCAGGAGGGCCGTACATTTTTTTACCTACTTACTTACAAAGTGCAAGCACCGTCTACACTAAGTACCGTACCATTAATGAATTTAGCATCATCGGAAGCCAGGAACGCAAAGGCAGCAGCAATTTCCTCCGGTTCTCCCAACCGGCCGGCAGGAACTTTTACTAGTATTTTTTCCTGTAATACTTGCTCGGGTATTTTCTTCACCATGTCAGTGGCAACAAACCCGGGAGCAACACAATTAAAACGCAGCCCGGTTTTGGCCATTTCCTTGACCCAGGATTTGGTCATGCCGATAACCCCCCATTTGCTGGCCGCATAGTTGGTTTGCCCCAAATTCCCATATAATCCAACAACTGATGATGTAGTAAGCACTACGCCGGATTTTTGCTCCAGCATATGAGGCAACACAGCCGAGGTGCAGTTGAATACGCCGGTCAAATTTACGCTGATTACGGCATCCCAGGCATCCTTGGTCATTTTTTTCATCATTGCGTCTTTAGTTATGCCGGCATTATTAATGAGAACATCAATTTTGCCAAAAGTTTCGATGGTCTTGTCCACCATGGCTTGGACATTTTCCTGGTTAGTAACATTTACCTTAAGGTAAACAGACTGAGCGCCTCTTGCTTTTATCTCTTCTACAGCGGCTGCGCCGTCGGCATAATCGGCTACAACAACATGCGCCCCTTCTTCAGCAAACCTTAACGCCGTGGCTTTACCAATACCACTGGCTGCTCCTGTGATAATTACAACTTTGTCTTTTAATCCTCTCATTTTTCACGCCTCCTAAATGTTATTTTTTTCCTTGCTCTCGCCTAAGAATTCAGTAAGCATTATTTTGAACCTAAGAAGGAGTTTCCCCCGTCGTTTCACAGATTGAGTAAAGCAATTATCGTGCCAATAAGAATTTATTCTATATATATAGTATCCAATAAAGATGTACAGGCGTGTTGTTAGTATAAGCGTAAGTCAAGCGCCAGCGGTGGAGCGTTACTAACAACACGCCTAGAAAAAAATCTTTATTGGATTTCATATATATCGAAAATTTAACTTATATAAACCTATACGCGGTTATCGCACTGTTCTTTGGGATTTTTTTAAAAACAGCCATTGTATACAGAAAACCGGCAAAAACAATCACTTGTATCTATTTCTGCACACAGTGTCTATTTTTTTATACACTGTATATCTTTCGCTGCCGGGGGGGATCCTATATTAACTAACAGAAAATAGTGATATAACTATATATTCATTACTTTGTAACTGTTGGCACAATACTTGCTTGTACATGTAAGTGAGATGCCGAAAATACAGAAAGGAGGGCACACTCTGCCTGTTTATTCTATTCCTGCTCAGCATACCAATATATCATTTTAGGAGGTAGTTTAAAAATCATGGAAGTAATTGGCATTCTTCTTAGTTTATTTTTATTAATGTTTTTTGCCTACAGGGGCTTTTCGGTTATTTTGTTTGCCCCGGTATTTGCCCTGCTTGCCGCCTCGCTGTCCGGCTTCTCCCTGATGCCGGCATACACCGAGTTATTTATGGCAAAAGCTGTTACCTATATCAAGTCATTTTTTCCGATATTCCTGCTTGGCGCCGTATTCGGAAAAATCATGGAAGACACCGGTCTTGCCAAAGGCATTGCCCATACCATCATTAAAAGCCTTGGCAAGGAGCGGGCCATCCTGTCGGTGGTATTAGCCGGCTGTGTACTGACTTATGGCGGAGTAAGTTTATTTGTTGTTGTTTTTGCCGTTTATCCCTTCGCATCCGCTTTATTTAAAGAAGCAGACATTCCCAAAAGATTGCTTCCTGGCACCATTGCTTTAGGCGCATTTACGGCTACTATGGACAGCATTCCCGGTACTCCTCAGATCCAGAACTTAATTCCCACTAACTTCTTCGGTACCAATATCTACGCCGCTCCTGTCCTTGGCCTGCTTGGCGGTCTAGGTATTTTGACTTTGGGCATTCTCTGGCTGGAAAGACGCCGGAAAGCTGCGGCAGCAGCCGGCGAAGGATATGGCAACCATACTCTAAACGAGCCCGAAATCAAACATGATGCCAAGCTTCCTTCGTGGCAAGTGGCTATACTGCCACTCTTAGCTGTACTGGTAGTCAATTTTCTTATGACTCGCGTATTCCCCTGGAACCCGGCCATGCTGGACCCGTTCAAAGCCATGAAACTGCCGCTTACTGCCCCGGCAGTTAATAATGTAATCAGTATCTGGTCCCTCATTATCGCCCTTATTAGCGGCATTGTCCTGGCAATAGCTCTTGGCTACAGAAATCTCGGCTCTACCAATGCTCTGGCAAAGTCCTTAAACGCCGGCGCCATTGGCTCACTGTTAGCAATCATGAACACGGCATCCGAGGTTGGTTATGGTAACATAATTGCCGCCCTACCTGGTTTTAAATCGATTTCTGCCGCTCTGATGAGCATCAAAGTCGGCGGGTCACCGCTGGTATCTGAAGCAGTGACGGTTAATATTCTTGCCGGTATCACCGGCTCAGCTTCCGGTGGTATGTCCATCGCTCTTGACTTGATGGCCAAAGATTGGATGGCCTGGGCCAATTCTATCGGCATGTCGCCAGAAATCCTGCACCGGGTAGCTTCCATGGCTTCCGGCGGTATGGATACCCTCCCCCACAATGGCGCAGTTATTACCCTGCTTGCAGTTTGTGGTCTCACACACAAAGACTCCTATGGCGATATCTTTGTCATGACATCCATCAAAACACTAATGGTATTTGTTGTCATAACACTTCACTCCATTACCGGCATACTATAAATACGGCGCATCATTAACCAGACGCAAGAACCCTGTGCCTAAACTGGTACAGGGTTCTTCGATGCCGGATATTCATTAAAGATGATAAGCCGATAATAACTGATGATCCTGACATCTCCGTTTAACCAATATTGTATAAAATACTAGACACATGTGTTCAAAACCATACACACATATGTGTTTCTCTAAAAAATTAACTGTTTCTCCAGTCTGTAAAATCAAGCCGACATTGTGCCATAGTTCATGTCCTAAAAAGAACAAGATGCACTACGTTATTGTTGGCATAATCCTTGCATTAATAGCAAAATAAAGATATTCTATTAAGGAGAGTGGCATAATGGCTAAAATAATTACAGCTCAAGAAGCCGCCAAATTGGTGCGAGATGGCGCTACTGTCGCTACCAGTGGTTTTGTTGGTAATGGTCATCCTGAAGCGCTTACCGCTGCTATGGAAGAAAGATACAATAATGAAAATGCTCCACGAAATTTGACACTGATCTACGGCGCCGGTCAAGGTGATGGCAAAGACCGCGGCCTCAACCATCTAGGAATAGAAGGAATGGTTAAACGGGCCATTGGCGGTCACTGGAATCTGGCGCCGAAACTGGGCAAATTGGCTGTTGAAAATAAAATTGAAGCATACAATTTCCCCCAAGGCACCCTAACTCATTGGTTCCGCAATGTAGCTGGCCGCAAACCTGGTGTCATTACCAAGGTAGGCCTGAACACCTTCGTTGACCCCAGGGTTGAAGGCGGCAAGATTAATGACGTAACTAAAGAAGATCTGGTAGAAGTCATTGAACTTGGTGGTGAAGAGTGGCTATGGTACAAGCCCTTCCCGGTAGATGTAGCCTTTGTTCGCGGCACCAGCGCCGACGAACGGGGCAATATCACCATTGAACACGAAGCCGTCTCACTGGAGATTTTGTCTATCGCCCAAGCGGCAAAAAATTCTGGCGGTATTGTCATCGCCCAGGTGGAACGTATTGTAGCCAACGGCAGTTTAAACCCCATGGCTGTAAAAATTCCCGGCATTATTGTTGATTATCTGGTAGTAGCTGATGACCCAAGCAAACACATGCAGACCTTTGCCGAGCAGTACAACCCCGCTTATTCCGGTGAAATCCGCGTTCCGCTGTCAGCCATTCCGCCCATGCCGTTGGACGAGCGAAAGGTAATCGCCCGCCGGGCGGCTCTGGAGTTAATCCCCAATGCCAAAGTCAATCTGGGTATTGGTGTGCCTGAGGGTGTGGCCATGGTAGCCAATGAAGAAGGTATCGGCGACATGATGACCCTGACTGTCGAAGCAGGTCCGGTAGGCGGCATCCCGGCCGGAGGCCAGAGTTTCGGCGCAGCCATAAATGCCGAAGCCATTCTCGACCAGCCTTATCAATTCGATTTCTATGACGGCGGCGGACTCGACCTTGCCTTTTTAGGTTTGGCTGAAACAGATAAGTACGGCAATATCAATGTCAGCAAATTCAAAGGACGGGTAGCAGGCTGCGGCGGTTTTATCAATATAACGCAAAACGCCAAACAAGTTATCTTCTGCGGCACCTTTACCGCCGGCGGCCTGAAAGTAAAAGTCGCCGAAGGCAAGCTCACCATCCTCAATGAAGGTAAGGCTAAAAAGTTTTTACAGCACGTTGAACAAATTACCTTTAGCGGCAAGTATGCACAAAGTGTCAATCAACCGGTCAAATATATCACCGAGCGGGCGGTATTTGAACTGACTCCTGAGGGTATGATGCTTACAGAAATCGCGCCAGGCGTTGATCTTCAGAAGGATATTCTTGCCCTCATGGACTTTGAACCCATTGTCTCTCCGGACCTAAAAATAATGGATGCGCGCATCTTCAAAAATGGACTAATGAGCCTAAAAAAGTAAAAACTATCGCTATGGATTGCTTTTTTATCTAGCAAAATTGATGATTCGAATCTAATATTAGATCAAGGACGGTGTTTTCCCAGTGAAAGAAGTAGTAATTGTCAGCGCAGTACGTACGGCTATTGGTAATTTTAACGGTTCCTTGGCATCTGTCCCGGCAACTGAACTTGGCGCTTTGGTTATTAATGCCGCAGCGGAAAGGGCCGGAATAAAAAAAGAAGCTGTTGACGAAGTAATTTTTGGCAATGTATTGCAAGCCGGGTTAGGGCAAAATCCCGCCCGTCAGGCCGCCATTAAAGCCGGTATTCCGGTCGAAGTCCCTTCCTACACCGTCAACAAGGTCTGCGGGTCCGGCCTAAAAACTGTTAATCTGGCTGCCCAAGCTATAATGACCGGTGATGCTGACATTGTTGTAGCCGGTGGTATGGAAAGTATGACCCAAGCCCCCTACCTTCTGGACAGCAAAGCTCGCTGGGGCTATCGCATGGGCCACTCCAAAGTAACCGATGTTATGATTCATGACGGCCTGTGGTGTGCGTTCAACGACTATCATATGGGAATTACTGCCGAAAATGTTGCTGCCAAATATGGCATCACCCGGGAAGACCAGGACCAGTTGGCTTTCGAATCCCAGGATAAAGCTATTAAGGCAATTGAAAGCGGCGCCTTCAAACAGGAAATTGTCCCGGTAACCATTAAAGGAAGAAAAGGCGACACCATCTTTGATACTGACGAATATCCCAGAGCCGGTACAACAGCCCAAGCTCTGTGCGGCTTAAAACCAGCCTTCAAAAAAGATGGCTCCGTTACCGCCGGCAATGCCTCGGGAATCAATGACGGCGCCGCCGCGCTGGTGGTCATGTCTGCTGACAAAGCCAAAGAACTCGGAATTAAACCCTTGGCCCGCATTCGCTCCTTTGCTTCCGGCGGTGTAGACCCGTCCATCATGGGTATGGGCCCGGTACCTGCGACCCGCAAGGCACTGGCCAAAGCCGGCCTGACCGTAGCCGACCTTGACCTTATTGAAGCCAACGAAGCCTTTGCCGCTCAGTTCCTGGCTGTCGGCAAAGAATTGGGCTTTGCTAAGGAAAAACTCAATGTTAATGGCGGCGCAATTGCCCTTGGCCATCCTATCGGTGCCAGTGGGGCGCGCATTCTGGTTACACTGCTTCATGCCATGGAAGCCAGGGATGCCAAACTCGGCCTGGCAACCTTGTGTATTGGCGGCGGCCAGGGCGTTGCTACCATTGTTGAACGCATCTAACCCTATATACAAATAACCAGTTACCCGGCATTCACTCCAGCCTAATAGCGCCAGTAGATATTTCATCATCTATTGGCGCTATTACCGGATTGGAATCGTGATATTTTTCACCGGCTGAATTAGCCAACTTCTTTCGCCTGGCGACGAAGTTGACAAATAAATTATTTAAGGGGGTTTTTTCTTTATGTTGTTTGAACTTAATGAAGAACAAAAAATGATGCAAAAACTGGTGCGGGAGTTTGCCGAAAAAACTGTAGCTCCTACTGTAGCGGAACGGGACGAACATGCAGTATTCTCCCGGGAGATTTTTGACGCTATGGGAGAAATGGGCTTTACCGGTATCTGCTTTCCGGAGCAATATGGCGGCGCCGGCGGCGATGTCCTTAGCTACATCCTGGCTGTAGAAGAACTGTCCAAAGTTGACGATGGTATTGGCATAACTTTATCAGCCACCGTTTCTTTGTGCGCTTGGCCTATCTACGCCTATGGTACAGAAGAACAAAAACAAAAATTCCTGGTACCGCTGCTGGAAGGCACAAAAATGGGCGCCTTTGGCTTGACCGAACCCAACGCCGGTACTGATGCTGCCGCTCAGCAGACAGTAGCCGTTCTTGATGGCGACCATTATATAATCAATGGCAGCAAAATCTTCATTACCAATGCCGGCGAAGCCGAGACTTATGTTATTTTTGCCATGACTGACAAAGCCAAAGGAGCCAGAGGTATTTCGGCGTTTATCCTGGAAAAAGGCACTCCTGGGTTCACCTTCGGTAAAAAGGAACACAAAATGGGAATACATACATCCCAGACTATGGAATTGGTCTTCCAAGACGTAAAAGTACCAAAAGAAAACCTTCTCGGCAAAGAAGGCGACGGCTTCAAAATTGCCATGTCGACCCTGGACGGCGGTCGTATCGGCGTTGCCGCTCAGGCTCTCGGCATTGCCCAAGCCGCTCTCGACCATGCCGTTAAATACTCCAAAGAGCGGGTACAATTCGGTAAACCTATTGCCAGTAACCAGGCCATTGCCTTCATGCTGGCAGATATGGCTACCAAGGTTGAAGCCGCCCGTCTCATGGTTTATCGTGCCGCATACCTCAAAGAAAAAGGCCTGCCATACTCCAAAGAAGCGGCCATGGCCAAAATGTATGCCTCTGACGTCGCTATGGCTGTCACTACCGACGCGGTACAAATTTTCGGTGGTTACGGCTACAGTCGTGAGTATCCGGTTGAACGCCTGATGCGTAATGCCAAAATTACTCAAATCTATGAAGGCACTAACCAAGTTCAGCGTATGGTTGTTTCCAGCGCCATTTTGCGCTAAAAGTTTCACAGTTATAAGAGCAATAGGAGGACTCGCTTATGGAAATAGTTGTCTGTGTCAAGCAAGTGCCTGACACCACTGAAGTAAAAATTGATCCGGTGACCAATACTCTCATCAGGCAGGGCGTTCCCAGTATTGTTAACCCATTTGACAAAAATGCGGTAGAAGCAGCCCTGCAATTAAAAGAAAAACACGGCGGCAAAGTCACCGTCATCTCAATGGGACCGCCGCAAGCCAAAGATGCTCTCAAAGAATGTCTGGCTATGGGCGCAGATGAGGCCATTCTCTTAAGCGACCGGGCTTTTGGCGGCGCTGACACCCTTGCCACCAGCCACACTTTAGCTGCCGGTATTAAAAAACTGGGAAAAGTGGATATTATCCTTTGTGGTAAGCAGGCTATTGATGGTGATACCGCTCAGGTAGGCCCGGAAATTGCCGAACACCTGGATATCGCCCAAGTAACCTATGTGGCGAAAATTGATGTGGAAGGCGATAAGCTGCGCATTGAACGGGAGCAAGAAGAAGGCTACGAAATTATTGAAGTCTCCATGCCAGTCGTCTTGACGGTCGTAAAATCTATCAATGAACCCCGTTATCCTACTGTTAAAGGGACTATGAAAGCAAACCGCAAGGAAATCCCGGTATGGACAGCCAATGATGTGCCTGTCGTAGCCGAAAAGATCGGGCTCAAAGGATCGCCTACCCAGGTACGCCGGATATTCACCCCCAAACAACGCACCCAGGGCGAAATTATCCAGGCTGATTCGGCCCGCGAGGCAGCTGCCCTGTTAATTCAAAAATTGTCTGATGCCAAGATTGTCTAGGGGGTTAAAGATATGGCTGTAAAAGTAATTAACGACCAATGTATCGGTTGCAGCGCCTGTGTGGGTACCTGTCCGTTCGGCGCTATTGTGGAAGATGGTAAAGCAGTAATTACCGAAACTTGTACCGCTTGCGGCGCTTGTGTGGATGTTTGTCCGGTAGGCGCTATCATCCGCGAAGCTGAAGAAAAAACAGTTGCTATTGATAAAAGCCAATATAAAGGTGTATGGGTTTATGTTGAACAAGTTGACGGACACATCCGCAGTGTCGCCCACGAGTTGATCGGCGAAGGCCGCAAATTGGCTGATGCCATGGGGCAAGAACTGGCCGGCGTGTTGATCGGTGACAACGTAGAAAACCTGGCAAAAGATATTTTTGCCAGTGGAGCCGACAAGGTTTACCTGGTAGAAGGTCAAGAATTCAAACATTACTCCACCGACGCTTATACTATTACCCTGACCGACCTGATCAATACCTACCATCCTTCGGTAATCCTGATGGGAGCAACTAATGATGGCCGCGACCTTGGCCCCCGGGTAGCCTGCCGGGTTGGTACCGGACTTACTGCTGACTGCACCAACCTGGGCATTGATGAAGCTACCGGCCTTGTGGCCTGGACCCGTCCGGCTTTCGGCGGCAATATCATGGCCACCATTTTGTGCCCGGAGCATCGTCCCCAAATGGGCACCGTTCGTCCTAAAGTGTTCAAACGACCGGAGCAAGACTTCTCCCGCAGCGGCGAAATCATCCGCGTCAGCAGCAAAGTCAAACCTGAAGACATCCGTACCAAGCTGCTTGAAGTCATTAAAGTATGCACCGCTTCCTGCAATCTGGAAGAAGCAGAAATTATCGTCTCGGGTGGCCGCGGCATGTGCAAACCGGAAAACTTCACACTAATTGAAGAACTTGCCACTGTATTAGGCGGTGCCGTAGGCGCGTCCCGCGCAGCTGTTGACGCAGGCTGGAAGCCTGCTATTCATCAGGTCGGCCAGACCGGCAAAACCGTCGGACCCAAGATTTACTTTGCTTGTGGCATTTCCGGCGCAATTCAGCACTTGGCCGGTATGTCCTCCTCTGACATTGTTATTGCCATCAACAAGGATCCGGACGCCCCCATTTTCAAAGTGGCTGACTACGGCATTGTCGGCGACGTGCTTGAAGTTATTCCGGCATTAATTGAGGAATTTAAAAAGATCAAAACCGCCGGTTAATATAACAATAAGTAGTAACTTTACTCATCGAATAGGGGTGTTATTGTATGGTGCAAGACATAAAATTTGCCGATATTAAAGTTGGCGACAAAGCCAGCATGGCCAAGACCGTTACTGAGTATGACGTATATACCTTCGCCGGTCTAAGCGGTGACTTTAATCCGGTGCACATTAATTCCGAATTCGCCAAAACCACCATGTTCAAAGAGCGTATTGCCCACGGCATGCTGTCAGCCGGCTTTATTTCTGCTTTGCTTGGTACAGCCTTACCTGGCGCCAATACGATTTACCTCGCCCAGGAATTAGCCTTTAAAGCCCCTGTAAAAATTGGTGATACTGTCACTGCAACAGTAGAAGTTATAGAAAAAATCGAAGCCAAAAGCCGCTTGATATTTAAGACTACTGTTACTAACCAGAACGGTGTTGTGGTAATCGACGGTAAAGCAACCGTTATGAAGAAAGATTAATCTTGTTATAAATAGGCGTTGTTTCAAATGGAACAACGCCCATTTTTTAAACACATGTAACAAGGAGGATAATCAATCAACGATGAACATTGCAATCAACAAAGTATTAATTATCGGTGCTGGGCAAATGGGCAGTGGTATTGCCCAGGTCATGGCCCAAAGCGGCTTGGAGGTAATTCTGCGTGACATAAAAGAAGATTTTGTCCAAAAAGGTATTAAAACCATTGACAAAAATCTCGCTAAAGCGGTAGAAAAAGGCAAACTGTCTTCCGAAGAAAAGGACACCATCCTTGCCAGGATCTCTGGGGTTGTAGAACTTGATGCTGCAGCCTGCAACGTAGATCTGGTCATTGAAGCCGCCGTTGAAAATATGGACATTAAGCGCGATATCTTCCAGACGCTAGACCGCCTTTGCCCGGCTCATACCATCTTGGCAACTAACACTTCCTCCTTGCCAATCACCGCAGTTGCCGCGACGACCAAGCGCCCGGAAAAAGTGATTGGCATGCATTTCTTTAACCCCGCGCCAGTGATGAAACTGGTTGAGATCATCAATGGTCTGGCGACAAGTAAAGATACCTTCGCTGCTGTGCAAGAGTTAACAATTACGCTTGGCAAATCACCGGTAAAAATAGAAGATTTCCCCGGTTTTGTCGGTAACCGGATCATGATGCCCATGATTAATGAAGCTGTCTACACCCTAATGGAAGGTGTCGCCAGCGCTGAAGATATCGATACGGTAGCTAAGCTGGGATTCAATCATCCAATGGGGCCGTTAGCGTTATCAGACCTTATCGGTAACGATACGGTACTCTATATTATGGAAGTCCTGTTTGCCGGCTATGGTGACCCTAAATACCGCCCCTGCCCGCTGCTTAAAAAGATGGTTCAGGCCGGTTACCTTGGCCGTAAGACTGGTAAAGGCTTTTACGACTATAGCAAGTAAACCTATCGTGACCAAAAAAATTGCAGCTAGTCTCAGATAGAGGCTAACTGCAATTTTTTTCAAAGAATGCCAGGCAAGAATAGTATGCTTAGCGTTAATTCTATGATGGATAGAAAAACAAAAAAAGCACTCGTGACTATCATGAGTGCTGATTCGTATAGGTACATTCCCTGAAAACTTCACAGAAGATAAGCAGCGAACCAGGTTATCAGGAGCAATAGCAACGCTAGAACCTGTGTGAGTCGCTTAGTTACGAGCGTTAGCGAGTAACTTCCCTACTCCAGGCAAATATAAGTCAAGTCCTCGGCCGATTAGTACCAGTCAGCTCAATGGATTGCTCCACTTACACACCTGGCCTATCTACCTTATCATCTGTAAGGGGCCTTACTTCTTTCGAATGACAGACCTCATCTTAAGGCTGGTTTCACGCTTAGATGCTTTCAGCGTTTATCCTTTCCGGACGTAGCTACCCAGCTGTACTCCTGGCGGAATAACTGGTACACCATTGGTCCGTCCACTCCGGTCCTCTCGTACTAGGAGCAGTTCCCTTCAAGTCTCTTGCGCCCGCGATGGATAGGGACCGAACTGTCTCACGACGTTCTGAACCCAGCTCACGTACCACTTTAATGGGCGAACAGCCCAACCCTTGGGACCTACTTCAGCCCCAGGATGTGATGAGCCGACATCGAGGTGCCAAACCTCCCCGTCGATATGGACTCTTGGGAGAGATTAGCCTGTTATCCCCAGGGTAGCTTTTATCCGTTGAGCGATGGCCCTTCCACTCGGTACCACCGGATCACTAAGCCCGACTTTCGTCCCTGCTCGACTTGTCTGTCTCGCAGTCAAGCTCCCTTCTGCCTTTACACTCTTCGCGCGATTTCCATCCGCGCTGAGGGAACCTTTGGGCGCCTCCGTTACTCTTTCGGAGGCGACCGCCCCAGTCAAACTGCCCGCCTGACACTGTCCCGAGTCTCGTTACTCCTTCGGTTAGAACTCCAGTAAATCAAGGGTGGTATCCCAACATCGGCTCCACCAAGACTTGCGTCCTAGCTTCTCAGCCTCCCACCTATCCTGTACATCATTTACCAAAACTCAATGTCAGGTTGCAGTAAAGCTCCATGGGGTCTTTCTGTCCAGTCGCGGGTAACCTGCATCTTCACAGGTATTTCAATTTCACCGGGTCCCTCGTTGAGACAGTGCCCAAGTCGTTACACCTTTCGTGCGGGTCGGAACTTACCCGACAAGGAATTTCGCTACCTTAGGACCGTTATAGTTACGGCCGCCGTTTACCGGGGCTTCAATTCAAACCTTCGATTGCTCTAAGCTCTCCTCTTAACCTTCCGGCACCGGGCAGGTGTCAGCACCTATACGTCAGCTTTCGCTTTAGCAGGCACCTGTGTTTGTGGTAAACAGTCGCTTGGGCCTCTTTTTTGCAACCTCTTTATGCTTCCACCGTTTCAAGTGTACACATCCGAGGCTCCCCTTTTCCCGAAGTTACGGGGACATTTTGCCGAGTTCCTTAACGAGGGTTCTCCCGCGCACCTTAGGATTCTCTCCCCGCCTACCTGTGTCGGTTTACGGTACGGGCACCTATCATCTCGCTAGAAGCTTTTCTTGACAGTGTGGGATCAATGAATTCGCCGTTATTTCTAACAGCTTTCCGTTACTCCTCAGGTTCCAGCTTGGCGGATTTGCCTACCAAGCACCCTACAAGCTTAGACGCGAATTTCCATCCTCGCGCTCATCTACCCTGCTGTGTCACTTCATCACTCAAACGACTCTAGGTGGTACTGGATTTTTAACCAGTTGTCCATCGCCTACGCATCTACGCCTCGGCTTAGGTCCCGACTGACTCTGAGCGGACGATCCTTCCTCAGAAACCCTTAGGCTTTCGGTGGACAAGATTCTCACTTGTCTTTTCGCTACTCATACCGGCATTCTCACTTCTATACAGTCCACAACTCCTTACGGTATTGCTTCAATCCATATAGAACGCTCCCCTACCCATGTCGTTAGACATGCCATAGCTTCGGTTCCGTACTTTAGCCCCGGTCATCTTCGGCGCACAATCTCTCGACCAGTGAGCTATTACGCACTCTTTGAATGGTGGCTGCTTCTAAGCCAACATCCTGGTTGTTTCGGAAATTGCACATCCTTTGCCACTTAGTACGGCATTCGGGACCTTAGCTGATGGTCTGGGCTGTTTCCCTCTTGACCACGGATCTTATCACTCGTAGTCTGACTCCCAAGTTTTGAGTACAGCCATTCGCAGTTTGACAAGGTTCAGTAACCTAAACGGCCCCTAGCCCTATCAGTGCTCTACCGTCTGTACTTACCTCTTGAGGCTAGCCCTAAAGCTATTTCGGGGAGAACCAGCTATCTCCGCGTTCGATTGGCATTTCACCCCTATCCACAACTCATCCCAAAGCTTTTCAACGCTCACGGGTTCGGGCCTCCACGCATTTTTACCTGCGCTTCACCCTGGTCATGGATAGATCACTGCGGTTTCGGGTCTACAATAACTAACTTTTCGCCCTCTTGAGACTCGCTTTCGCTTCGGCTCCGTGTTTTCCACTTAACCTCGCTAGTTACTGTAACTCGCCGGTTCATTCTTCAATAGGCACGCCGTCGACCTTTTAACGGTCTTCGACTGCTTGTAGACATACGGTTTCAGGTTCTCTTTCACTCCCCTCCCGGGGTGCTTTTCACCTTTCCCTCACGGTACTATGCGCTATCGGTCGCCAAGGAGTATTTTGCCTTGGAGGGTGGTCCCCCCTGCTTCCCACAGGGTTCCTCGTGTCCCGTGGTACTCTGGATTCCAGCCGTTTCGCCTCTGTCTTTCGCCTACAGGGCTGTTACCTTCTGCGGCCTACCTTTCCAGGTAGTTCGACTAGACCTGGCTCAACTTCCGCCGGTCCTCAACCCCAAAGAGCAAAAGCTCTCTGGTTTGGGCTCTTCCCCGTTCGCTCGCCGCTACTTAGGGAATCTCGTTTGATTACTTTTCCTCCGGGTACTTAGATGTTTCAGTTCCCCTGGTGCCCTCCTAACCTAAGTTAGGCGACGGTGCATTATCACCGCCGGGTTCCCCCATTCGGATATTCATGGATCAGTGCCTGCTTGCGGCTCCCCATGACTTTTCGCAGCTTACCGCGTCCTTCGTCGGCTCTTGGCGCCTAGGCATCCGCCGTATGCCCTTACTAACTTGACTTAGTTACGACTGTTGATCGCGCATCATCTGCTTCGTTGGTCCTCGAAGTGTTTGCTTGCGTACACACTACGTACGCGGCGCTGCACACTTCTCCGGTCCGCCTTGCATCTGATACACGCTGAACAGTCTAAGCCGTTAATAAGCTTTTTCTAATAGCTTACGTTTTGCCTTTAGTATAAATCCTAATTGCGCGTAAAGAACTTCTCATATGTTACTATGAGGCATTACTTTACTTTTGCTTTCTTCTGTGCAGTTTTCAAGGAACATCAGGAATATCTATGTTATCATAGTCACTCGTGTATTTCAACAAGTAACTTCTGGTAACTAGCATTCCCTCAAAACCAAACAATGTAAGAGTTATCATCTGCCAAATGTACCGACCTGGAAGTAGTCCGAGTGTCACCTCGAACAGTTCTCCCTAGAAAGGAGGTGATCCAGCCGCACCTTCCGATACGGCTACCTTGTTACGACTTCACCCCAATCATCGGCCCCACCTTAGACGGCTGGCTCCTTACGGTTACCCCACCGGCTTCGGGTGTTTCCAACTTTCGTGGTGTGACGGGCGGTGTGTACAAGGCCCGGGAACGTATTCACCGCAGTATGCTGACCTGCGATTACTAGCGATTCCGACTTCACGGAGGCGGGTTGCAGCCTCCGATCCGAACTGAGAGCTCATTTGCGCGCTTTGCTTGACCTCGCGGTCTTGCCTCGCTTTGTTTAAGCCCATTGTAGTACGTGTGTAGCCCAGGACATAAGGGGCATGATGACTTGACGTCATCCCCGCCTTCCTCCGCATTCTCTGCGGCAGTCTCCCTTGAGTTCCCACCATAACGTGCTGGCAACAAAGGATAAGGGTTGCGCTCGTTGCGGGACTTAACCCAACATCTCACGACACGAGCTGACGACAGCCATGCACCACCTGTTTTCGCGTCTCCCGAAGGAGAGGGATCTATCTCTAGACCTTTCGCTCAATGTCAAGCCCTGGTAAGGTTCTTCGCGTTGCGTCGAATTAAACCACATACTCCACCGCTTGTGCGGGCCCCCGTCAATTCCTTTGAGTTTCAACCTTGCGGCCGTACTCCCCAGGCGGGATACTTATTGCGTTAACTCCGGCACAGAAGGGGTCGATACCTCCTACACCTAGTATCCATCGTTTACGGCCAGGACTACCGGGGTATCTAATCCCGTTCGCTCCCCTGGCTTTCGCGCCTCAGTGTCAGACACAGTCCAGAAAGCCGCCTTCGCCACTGGTGTTCCTCCCAATATCTACGCATTTCACCGCTACACTGGGAATTCCGCTTTCCTCTCCTGCACTCAAGATCTCCAGTTTCCTGCGCCTATACGGCGTTGAGCACCGCTCTTAGACTCAAGACTTAATGATCCACCTACGCGCCCTTTACGCCCAATAATTCCGGACAACGCTTGCCACCTACGTATTACCGCGGCTGCTGGCACGTAGTTAGCCGTGGCTTCCTCCTTTGGTACCGTCATTAGCTTGGATTATTCACCCAAACCACGTTCGTCCCAAACGACAGAGCTTTACAACCCGAAGGCCTTCTTCACTCACGCGGCGTTGCTCCGTCAGACTTTCGTCCATTGCGGAAGATTCCCCACTGCTGCCTCCCGTAGGAGTCTGGGCCGTGTCTCAGTCCCAGTGTGGCCGTTCATCCTCTCAGACCGGCTACTGATCGTCGCCTTGGTGAGCCGTTACCTCACCAACCAGCTAATCAGACGCAGACCCATCTCTAAACGGCAGCTTATAAATAGAGGCCACCTTTCTTATCCTCGCCATGCGGCCAGGATACCACATTCGGTATTAGCACCACTTTCGCGGTGTTGTCCCCAATTTAGAGGCAGGTTGTCTACGCGTTACTCACCCGTTCGCCACTATCTGCTGTCCAACACCGATGGCTCTTGTGTTGGCAAAAACTCTCGGTGTTGAACAGCAGACCGTTCGACTTGCATGTGTTAGGCACGCCGCCAGCGTTCGTCCTGAGCCAGGATCAAACTCTCCATGAAAAGCAGGCACACAGCGCTTTAGCGCTGATGTGATCGCTTTGTTCGCTGCGTTAGCAGTCGAACATCCGCGTTATCATGAAGCCATTTGTTGGCTCGTTAAATCAATAAAGAATTAATTTAGGTTTTCGTATGTCGCAAGCGACACACGAACCGCACATCTGGCCCGTACAATGTATCGAGAATACATAACATCACGGCCGTCAAGACCATGAATATTATGCAGCCCGTACAATAGTACGCTTATGATGCATTCTTACATTGTTCAGTTTTCAGGGAACACATTCTTTGTTTTCACCGCTACTGCATCGCAGCGGCGACAGCTTTTATATATTAACACATCATCTTGCAATGTGTCAATATATTTTTTTTGTTAATTTTTGTCGCCATATCAGCGACTTTTATATATTAACACGCCTATCCTGCCGTGTCAATATCTTTTTGATAATCATGCCTATTAGTGCTGTAACCATTGCCAATTAGCATATCCGGGACTTATCGTAGCATAGTTTAGACCACTTTGTCAATTATTATTCATATAATTTAGAAAAAACAAACTAAACGAAAAGGAGCAGACTACGCCTGCCCCTTGGCTATTTAAATAATATACTACTTCTTAACTACCAGTTCAAGCGCAACCGGAATAGAAGCCGGAACATTTTCATTGGCAATAATCTTTTTAGCAGTTTCAATACTGATTCTACCCATATCTTTAGGCTTCTGGGCCACAGTTGCAGCTAAAGCGCCTTCATTCACAGCTTTAACAGCGATCAGCGGTGGCGTCAAAGCCAACTGCCATTATGTTGGTACGTTTAGCAGCCTTAATGGCTTCGAGAGCACCAAGAGCCATCTCGTCATTATGGGCGAATACGGCGTTTATTTCCGGATTGGCCTGAAGGATGTTCTCCATAACCTTCATGCCTTTAGCCCGGTCAAAATCGGCCGGCTGTTTAGCAACCACCGCAATACCGGTTGCGGTTTTAATGGCTTCGTTAAAGCCTTTACCACGGTCATTGGCAGCCGAGGTGCCGGGAATACCTTCAAGTTCCACGACTTTACCTTTACCGCCCAGTTTGTCAACAATAAGCTGGCCGGCCATTTTACCGCCGGCAACATTGTCGGAAGCAATAGCGCTGATAACTTTACCGCCAGCAGCACCACGGTCAACGGTAATTACCGGAATGTTAGCCTTGTTGGCGGCTTCAATAGCCGGAACAATAGCCTTGGAGTCAACAGGATTAACAATAATAACACTTACTTTTTGTTGAATAAGATTTTCAATATTAGCCAACTGTTTGGAAGCATCATTTTGCGCATCCATAAAACAACAAGCAGTTGACGGATAATGCTAAAAAGATGCTCAGTTTCGCGACCGGTAAGGGCAGCGGTAGGTTCGTCCATAATGAGTATTTTGATTTCATAGGACAACGCTTTTGCTATCTCGACCATCTGCTGCTCACCAATACTGAGTTCAGATACTGTGGCATCCGGAGAAATATCCGAACCTAACTGCAGCAAAACCTTAGCTGCCTGGACACGCATGGATTTCCAGTCAACAAACCCCAAAGCGTGTAATGGTTCGCGGCCTAAAAAAATATTTTCCATGACAGTAAGTTCCGGTACAAGATTAAGTTCCTGGTGAATAATCCCGATACCCAGCTCTTGAGCATGCCGGGGCCCGGTTATTTCAATTGCCTGGCCATCAAGTGTTATTTCACCGGCATTAAGGAAAAAATCTACTTTTTTCAGGGCTTTAACGCCAGGAAACTCTTTAGTTATGCCCCGCATCTCAAGTAGAGCTTTATTAATCACGCCAACCTCCTAAAATGTTACGCCTGATTTTAAAATTATATTAGCATAAGGTGTACACTCGCCGGTGCGGACAATCGCTACCGCCTGGCTGGTTAGGGCTTTAAACTCCTCATGGCTGACCATGGCTACCGGAACATATTCCAGCGCCGCTTTAACACCTTCATAAATTTGCGGACTAACCTCGGCAGTTTCGCCGGCAACAATGGCGCTTTCCACCTGAAGCTCACTCAATATGACCTCAAGGGTAGGTAAAAATCCGGGAATTCCCGGCGTAAGCGCCAGGTCTATGCGGCGCACCCCAGCAGGTATGGGTAAACCGGCATCAGCTATGACTAACATATCACCATGCCCCATCCCGGCAATTATTTCACTAAGCGGTTGGTTAAGCGTCCCTATTTTTTTCATTTGGTACATTCCTCCTGTGTACCGATCAATTCATCGACTTCTTGCCGCCACGGCAACGCCGGCTGAGCGCCCCGCCTTGTTACCGATATCCCGGCAGCAACGGCGGCAAATTTTAAACCGGCTTTAAGTGATTGCCCCTCGGCGAGGGCAGCAGCCAGCGCGCCGGTATAGGCGTCGCCGGCTGCGGTTGTATCAACTGCGTCAACACGAATAGGCGGTACATGATATATCTCCTGATTAGTAATGCACATAGCTCCTTGGCCGCCCAAAGTAACGACTACAGCTTTAACACCTAGGGCAAGCAAGCGCTTGCCTGCGACTACGGCATCATCCGGCGAGTTAATCTTGCTGCCGGTAAGTACCGCAGCTTCAGTTTCATTTGGAGTAATAATGTCTACCAGTGCCAGCGTTGACTCCGGCACCTGACGGGCAGGCGCAGGATTTAGAATTACCGTCCAGCCAGCCGCTTTAGCAGCCTTAATGGCATATTCGACAGTAATTGACGGCACTTCATGCTGTACCAGCAAAATGCCCGGCTGGCTAAAGCTACTAAGCGCTTTGTCAACATCTTGTTTATTGCAGTGCGCGTTTGCTCCTGGCACTACTACAATGGTATTGGCCCCTGACGCTCCAACGGTAATAAGCGCCGTACCGGTAGATATATCGACTTGGCGGACAAGCGCGGTATTAACACTGTTTGCAGCCAAGCTGTTTAAAAGTTGCTGGGCAAAAGCATCCTGCCCGATACAACCAACCATAGTTACTTTGGCCCCCAGTTTGCCGGCGGCCACCGCCTGATTGGCTCCCTTACCACCGGCAAAAGTAGCAAAATCCTTGCCAAATACTGTCTCACCGACTGCAGGCAGCCTGTCTGCCGTAGCTACTAAATCCATATTGAGGCTGCCAACAACTAAAACTGGCTTAGATTGAACTGACACCATCATGACCCTCCCTACCGCCGGAAGAATTGCGCACAATCAATTCCGGTTTGAACTTTTCTTCGCAAGCACTGGCTCTTACACCGCTGATTTGATCAAGCAGCATAGCTACAGCCGCCATTCCCATCTCATAGACAGGTTGGCGCACAGTAGTCAGTGCGGGTTTATACCAGCCGGCCATTCTTATGTCATCATAGCCAACTACCGCCACATCATCAGGTATATTGATCCCCTGTTCAGTTAAGGCCTCGATGGCCCCAATGGCCATCATGTCATTAGCGGCAAATATGGCGTCGAACGGCTCACGGCTTTCCATGAGCGCCACCGCCGCCCTATAACCACTGTCAAACGAGTAATTGCCGGTAATCATAAGCCGCCCGTTAACAACCACCCCATAGCGACTGTGGGTATCAAGGAAACCGCGTCGCCGGTCAATGGCCGATGACGAACGTGCCGGGCCACCAATAAAGGCAATTCTTTTTCGCCCCTGTTCAAACAGATGCTCAACAGCCAAAATTCCCCCCTGATAATTGTCACAAACAACGGCGCTCAACTCGGCGGCCGCGCGTCTGTCCAGCGCAACAACAGGTATCGGCAAACTCGCTAATAACCCTAAACTGTCATCACAGTCAACTCCGCCGGTAAACAAAATACCGTCCACTTGTTTACTGAATAAAAACCGTATATAACGTTCTTCCTCTTCAAGCTTGCCGTCAGTATTACATAAAATAACGGCATACCCTTGCTGCCGGGCAGCGTCTTCTACACCTCTGACCAATGCCGGAAAAAATGGATTTTCAATATCGGGAATAATTAACCCGATACTGCGCGATTCCCGCACTTTAAGTGCCCTGGCTACATCATTGGGACGGTACCCAAGTTCAACTACAGCCGCCGCAACCCGGGCAGCCAGTTCTTCCGATACCCCGGCGCTGCCGTTTAGAATCCTGGATACGGTAGCAATGGACACGCCAGCCGCCCGGGCAACATCTTTGATTGTTACATTCGTTACAATTTTTTTCCGGTGCTTCACTTTTAATCTCCTGCTAAATTCTATGCCATTTTTAATAAGTTTTGTATTGTTATCGTAGACTTATCATGTTGTAAACGTTTTCGTAAACGTTTACTAGTATGTTACTACACAATTTTAAAAAATCCTGCTATAGTTTGCAAAAAATTTGTACGATTACAACAAAGAAAAAAGCAGCCCTACAGGGGCTGCCTCAGTAGTATAGTTACTACAACAAATTACTATTTATTTAAGAATCGCGCCGGTGTTAGCTGATGTCACTAGTTTTGCATACCGGGCAAGATAGCCTGTAGCTACTTTGGGAGCAGGCTTAACCCAGGCATCTTTCCGCTTAGCCAATTCCTCCGGGCTTACCTTTACTTCAAGCTTGCGACCGGGAATATCGATATTAATAATATCACCGTCTTCCAGCAGCGCAATCGGACCGCCTTCCATGGCCTCCGGCGAAATGTGGCCGATACACGCTCCCTGGGTAGCACCGCTAAAACGGCCGTCGGTTAAAAGAGCCACCTTTAATCCCATACCGACAATGACTGCTGTCGGATTAAGCATTTCTTTCATACCTGGGCCGCCTTTGGGACCTTCATAACGGATAACAACAACATCGCCATCCTTGATTTTCTTGCCAATAATCGCTTCGATCGCTTCTTCTTCCGAGTTAAATACACGGGCGGTCCCTTCAAAGGTAAGCATGTCCTCTTTTACAGCGCTTTCTTTAACGACTGCGCCATCTGGAGCCAAATTACCGTTTAGGATGGCGACCCCCCCCTTGTTACGGTACGGCTCTTCAACAGTCTTAATTACATCCGGACGCAAAATCGCCGCATTTTTCAACCTGTCGCCAACAGTGCCGTTTACTGTTAACGCATCGGTATGAATGCCACCGAGCTTGGACAGTTCTTTCATTACTGCCGGGATGCCGCCGGCTTCGTTAAGGTCTTGAATATGATGGCTGCCCCCCGGACTTAGCTTTGTAATATAGGGAGTTCTGGCACTAATTTCATCAAATAATGACAGCGGCAGCTCAATGCCAGCCTCATTGGCAATAGCCGTTAAATGCAATACTGTATTTGATGAACCGCCAATACCCATGTCAACAGTTATAGCGTTTTCAAAAGCCTTGATTGTCATGATATCCCGTGCTTTAACATCCCGCTTGACTAAGTCAACAATAAGTTCCCCGGCTTGCTTGGCCATCATGCGGCGGGCGCCAAAATAAGCAGCCGGAATTGTTCCATTCCCAGGCAATGCCATACCCAACGCCTCAGCCATACAGTTCATGGTGTTGGCGGTAAACATGCCGGCGCACGAGCCGCAACCCGGACAAGCGGATTTTTCCATTTGGTCCAGTTGACCGGCTGTAATTTTGCCAGCCTCATACATTCCGGCGGCTTCAAACATGGTGCTGACACTAATATCCCGCCCCTGATAACGTCCGGCAAGCATTGGACCACCGCTGACTACAATGCAGGGAATATTGACACGGGCAGCTGCCATGAGCATACCGGGGACAATTTTGTCGCAGTTGGGGATTAGGACTAAACCGTCAAAACTGTGACCGGTTGCCACAGCTTCAATGGAGTCGGCAATAAGTTCCCGGCTGGCCAACGGATATTTCATACCGTCATGCCCCATAGCAATACCGTCGCAAATGCCAATCGCCGGAAACTCGACCGGCATACCCCCGCCTGCTGCCACCCCAAGTTTAACGGCATCAGCAATATCTTTCAAATGCATGTGACCCGGAATAATTTCATTGAACGCGTTAACAACACCGATCATGGGCTTTTCCAACTCTTTGGGAGTATAGCCCATCGCATAGAACAGTGACCGGTGCGCCGCGCGTGTTGATCCCTTTTTTACAATATCGCTCTTTAATGCCATAAAATTAATTCTCCCCTCATCCAAATCATTTTTATTACTACGTTTTTTGAAACTTATCAAACCTATGTTTATACAAACGTTTGATGTCCTGCCTTCATACTGAAAGAATACTTAGAGTCAGGAAATACGCCTCTGTATTATCCAGCAAAGACAATTATCCATGTATTGGCAATCAGCAGTTAACATTTATGTTATTATTCAACACAATTAGCCTAAATCCTTCCCTTATCTATAAAGTATCCATTGTTTACTATGACGGTTAATAAAAAACATCCTATTCAAGATTCGCTGCCTTAGAAAGCCTTCACCTTTTTTTATTTTTATTTTTTTTGGGAGGCTTTTGTTTATTGACTTTGCCAGGCAACGGCCATGCTACTTTACGCCGGGGAATAGGTGTTTTTCGCTCGGCTGGCGGCAGTTCGTCCCGCCGCGCGCCCATATATACCTCAGCCAATGGATATAACGTCTCACACCGGCCAGGGTTTATTTCAAAATCAAGCTGAACGGTAGCGGCAATTTCGCTATTGGCAAACTGAGCTATGGCCAATTCATTTGGTGTAGGCAGCATATCAATTTCATGATCAGTCTTGTTATAGATAGCAAGCAAGATTGTTAAAGCACTAACAATAAGTTCCCTGAGATCATGTGCTGTCAGGAGGTTATACTGATGAGCAAATGCCACTGCTTGCCGCAGATACTCAGCGGCCGTCTCAAGGTAACCACAGTCAGCCAAAATGCGTCCCAAAGAAAACATTGATTCTACCTGGCCCGCATCCCTGGCCAGGGCTTGCTCATAAGCCGTAACTGCTAGTTCAGGACGCTTGCCTTTGTAGTAAATATTTCCCAGGCGGTTCCAAAGATAAGCATTCTCCGGATTTTTACCCAACTTTTCCAAAAAATAATCTTCGGCATCACTGCCCCACCGCGGTGTAAAGTCGTTGTCGATAAGCACTTGCCCCAATACAATATCAGAAGATGCCTCTGTTTCAATAGTTTGCTTTATTACTGCAGCTGCTAGCTTCCCTGCAAGCATTGTTTGAATGGTTGGTGATAAATTCCAATCGCCAGCAGCATTACAATGTTTGCAGCGAAAATAGCCTACTGCTTGAAATTTGTCTGTTGCTCTTGTTCCCTCACCGGTAATTACGGGAATTGCCAGTGTACCCAGGTCATAGTCGCCGTTCTTGCCGCACTTCCCGCAAGTTAAGCGAAAAATATTCTCAGCAAACTCACTGTTTAGCTCTTTTATATGTTTATACACAAGTTTGGGGTATTTGCCTGGCAGCATGGCAACAGTCGGCCGCGGCGACACACTGGCTATGTCCTGGCCGGAAGCCATACTGATAAGTAAAGGGTTGATACCATGTTTTTGATATTTTTCCATTACCATATCATCCTTCACATTAATAATTACTTCGTTCCTGAGCACCATAACCTGCAAAAAACCCCACCCGCAAATAATGGGTGGGGTTATGGTTTATATTCTTATTATATGCCAGGAATTACTAGCATGTCAATTGTCTATACAAATTCTTATCTCTATAGTATCCAATAAAGATTTACGGGCGTGTTGTTAGTATAAGCGTAAGTCAAACGCCAGTAGTGGAGCGTTACTAACAACACGCCTATAAAAAAATCTCTATTGGATTTCATATCATAAAAACTTTAAAGGATATTATATTTTTGCAACTTCTGGTAAAAACCAGACCGGTGAATCCCCAGCATCCTGGCCGCTTTACTTTTGTTACCGCCCGCAGCTTCCAAAGCCCGGAAAATAGCCTGTTTTTCCGCATCTCCTTTTATTTCGGCCAAATCCGGTTCCTTTCCCCCCGCGTCTTTAGCCTGCTCAATATCACGGCTCTTGCCTTTATGCATTTTTTTAAGCATGGGTGGCAACACTTCGGGAATGATGACTGTGTCATCCTCCATTAGATTTACTGCTCGCTCTAATATATTCTCAAGTTCCCGGACATTTCCCGGCCAGTTATATTCCATTAGTAACGCCATTGCCTCAGGCGAAACCCCTTCTACCCAATGCTCAATCTGCTTGTTGATTTTTTTTAACAACATATCACATAGCTCTGGTATATCTTCCAGCCGGTCCCTTAGTGGAGGTATATTAAGGGTAAAAATATTTAGACGGTAATATAGGTCCTGACGAAATTGGTTTTGCTCGATCATTTTTTCAAGGTCACGGTTGGTTGCGGCAATAACCCGGATATCAAGCTTAGTGGTCTTGGTCCCTCCCACCCGCTCCAACTCCCGTTCCTGCAATACCCGGAGCAGCTTAACCTGCATGGCTAATGACATTTCACCGATTTCATCCAGAAAGATGGTTCCTCCGTTGGCAAGTTCAAATTTTCCCGGCTTGCCTCCCTTGCGGGCGCCGGTAAATGCCCCTTCTTCATAACCAAACAGTTCTGATTCCAAAAGATTTTCCGGCACTGCCGCACAGTTAACCTTTATAAACGGGCCTTGCCGCCGGCGGCTGGCATTATGGATGGCGTGCGCGAATAATTCTTTGCCGGTACCGCTTTCACCAAGAATCAGTACTGTAGAGGTTCCTTTGGCCGCTTTAGCTGCCAAATTTCTCAAATATGCCATTTTTTCACTATTGCCAATGATATTGGCAATAGTATATTTGCCGCCATACATCTTGCATAACTCTTCTTTATAAAATTCCAGTTCTGACTCCAGCTTATTAATTCTTCCGGCCAAACATTTTAAATCCTTGACATCTTTAAATACCACGTTGCCAACAGCTCCGACAATTTCGCCGTCTTCAATAATCGGTATCCGGGTAACCACACAAGTATTGTCCCCGATTTTTTGGATATCTGTCACCTCGGCCTTACCGCCTTGAGCAACAAGATGCATCCTTGTATTAGAAATTACCTCTGCCACATGTTTACCGACGACCTCTTGGGGATCAACGTTCAAAAATTCGCTGTAGGCTTTGTTCAACATAGTAATGGTCCCTTGCTTATCAACTACCACAATGCCTTCATTCAAACTCTCCAGAATGGATTCCAAGGTACTTTTCAGCCGTTTTACGTCTTCCAGTTCGGTAATTACCTCAGTAAGTTCAGTGATATCCTGAAACACTGCCACAGCTCCCACAACTTGACCGTCTTTAATGATGGGGGTACGATTTGTCAATATTGCACAATTCCCTATATCTTGCCGTTGGTTGAGTTCGGATACTCCGGTTTCCAATACCCGTAGCAGCCCGGTGTTAGGAATGACATCATCTACCATTTTTCCAAGCACAGCTTCGGCAGCTAATCCGGAAATAAATTCGGCGGCTGCGTTAAACAACGTAATATAACCGTAAGAATCAACAACAACAACACCATTACAGACCGAATCAAGCACGACTTTCATTTCTGCTATCCCGGTCGAGGAGAACGCTTCCGGCAAACTATTTAAATCGCGTTTATGCATCCATCAGACCTCCTGCACAGCTACTACATAATATAATATTTGATATTAGAATCAAAATAACCTTTTCAAATTTTATGTCTTTTATAACCAGTATAACCAGTAAAGCAAAAAGGTACAAAGCAAATGTGGACTTGAGTCCTTTTAAGGCTTCGTACCTGTCACACCCACTTTATGCAATTTTCCCTTTATATTATCTAAGCAACTGGTCAGGTACATCATCAATATACCTGACCAGTTGCTTAAATAATAATATCTGCTGTCAGAGCCTTATAAGCGCATGGCCCTCCTACGCTACCAGGAGGGCCGTACATTTTTTTACCTACTTACTTACAAAGTGCAAGCACCGTCTACACTAAGTACCGTACCATTAATGAATTTAGCATCATCGGAAGCCAGGAACGCAAAGGCAGCAGCAATTTCCTCCGGTTCTCCCAACCGGCCGGCAGGAACTTTTACTAGTATTTTTTCCTGTAATACTTGCTCGGGTATTTTCTTCACCATGTCAGTGGCAACAAACCCGGGAGCAACACAATTAAAACGCAGCCCGGTTTTGGCCATTTCCTTGACCCAGGATTTGGTCATGCCGATAACCCCCCATTTGCTGGCCGCATAGTTGGTTTGCCCCAAATTCCCATATAATCCAACAACTGATGATGTAGTAAGCACTACGCCGGATTTTTGCTCCAGCATATGAGGCAACACAGCCGAGGTGCAGTTGAATACGCCGGTCAAATTTACGCTGATTACGGCATCCCAGGCATCCTTGGTCATTTTTTTCATCATTGCGTCTTTAGTTATGCCGGCATTATTAATGAGAACATCAATTTTGCCAAAAGTTTCGATGGTCTTGTCCACCATGGCTTGGACATTTTCCTGGTTAGTAACATTTACCTTAAGGTAAACAGACTGAGCGCCTCTTGCTTTTATCTCTTCTACAGCGGCTGCGCCGTCGGCATAATCGGCTACAACAACATGCGCCCCTTCTTCAGCAAACCTTAACGCCGTGGCTTTACCAATACCACTGGCTGCTCCTGTGATAATTACAACTTTGTCTTTTAATCCTCTCATTTTTCACGCCTCCTAAATGTTATTTTTTTCCTTGCTCTCGCCTAAGAATTCAGTAAGCATTATTTTGAACCTAAGAAGGAGTTTCCCCCGTCGTTTCACAGATTGAGTAAAGCAATTATCGTGCCAATAAGAATTTATTCTATATATATAGTATCCAATAAAGATGTACAGGCGTGTTGTTAGTATAAGCGTAAGTCAAGCGCCAGCGGTGGAGCGTTACTAACAACACGCCTAGAAAAAAATCTTTATTGGATTTCATATATATCGAAAATTTAACTTATATAAACCTATACGCGGTTATCGCACTGTTCTTTGGGATTTTTTTAAAAACAGCCATTGTATACAGAAAACCGGCAAAAACAATCACTTGTATCTATTTCTGCACACAGTGTCTATTTTTTTATACACTGTATATCTTTCGCTGCCGGGGGGGATCCTATATTAACTAACAGAAAATAGTGATATAACTATATATTCATTACTTTGTAACTGTTGGCACAATACTTGCTTGTACATGTAAGTGAGATGCCGAAAATACAGAAAGGAGGGCACACTCTGCCTGTTTATTCTATTCCTGCTCAGCATACCAATATATCATTTTAGGAGGTAGTTTAAAAATCATGGAAGTAATTGGCATTCTTCTTAGTTTATTTTTATTAATGTTTTTTGCCTACAGGGGCTTTTCGGTTATTTTGTTTGCCCCGGTATTTGCCCTGCTTGCCGCCTCGCTGTCCGGCTTCTCCCTGATGCCGGCATACACCGAGTTATTTATGGCAAAAGCTGTTACCTATATCAAGTCATTTTTTCCGATATTCCTGCTTGGCGCCGTATTCGGAAAAATCATGGAAGACACCGGTCTTGCCAAAGGCATTGCCCATACCATCATTAAAAGCCTTGGCAAGGAGCGGGCCATCCTGTCGGTGGTATTAGCCGGCTGTGTACTGACTTATGGCGGAGTAAGTTTATTTGTTGTTGTTTTTGCCGTTTATCCCTTCGCATCCGCTTTATTTAAAGAAGCAGACATTCCCAAAAGATTGCTTCCTGGCACCATTGCTTTAGGCGCATTTACGGCTACTATGGACAGCATTCCCGGTACTCCTCAGATCCAGAACTTAATTCCCACTAACTTCTTCGGTACCAATATCTACGCCGCTCCTGTCCTTGGCCTGCTTGGCGGTCTAGGTATTTTGACTTTGGGCATTCTCTGGCTGGAAAGACGCCGGAAAGCTGCGGCAGCAGCCGGCGAAGGATATGGCAACCATACTCTAAACGAGCCCGAAATCAAACATGATGCCAAGCTTCCTTCGTGGCAAGTGGCTATACTGCCACTCTTAGCTGTACTGGTAGTCAATTTTCTTATGACTCGCGTATTCCCCTGGAACCCGGCCATGCTGGACCCGTTCAAAGCCATGAAACTGCCGCTTACTGCCCCGGCAGTTAATAATGTAATCAGTATCTGGTCCCTCATTATCGCCCTTATTAGCGGCATTGTCCTGGCAATAGCTCTTGGCTACAGAAATCTCGGCTCTACCAATGCTCTGGCAAAGTCCTTAAACGCCGGCGCCATTGGCTCACTGTTAGCAATCATGAACACGGCATCCGAGGTTGGTTATGGTAACATAATTGCCGCCCTACCTGGTTTTAAATCGATTTCTGCCGCTCTGATGAGCATCAAAGTCGGCGGGTCACCGCTGGTATCTGAAGCAGTGACGGTTAATATTCTTGCCGGTATCACCGGCTCAGCTTCCGGTGGTATGTCCATCGCTCTTGACTTGATGGCCAAAGATTGGATGGCCTGGGCCAATTCTATCGGCATGTCGCCAGAAATCCTGCACCGGGTAGCTTCCATGGCTTCCGGCGGTATGGATACCCTCCCCCACAATGGCGCAGTTATTACCCTGCTTGCAGTTTGTGGTCTCACACACAAAGACTCCTATGGCGATATCTTTGTCATGACATCCATCAAAACACTAATGGTATTTGTTGTCATAACACTTCACTCCATTACCGGCATACTATAAATACGGCGCATCATTAACCAGACGCAAGAACCCTGTGCCTAAACTGGTACAGGGTTCTTCGATGCCGGATATTCATTAAAGATGATAAGCCGATAATAACTGATGATCCTGACATCTCCGTTTAACCAATATTGTATAAAATACTAGACACATGTGTTCAAAACCATACACACATATGTGTTTCTCTAAAAAATTAACTGTTTCTCCAGTCTGTAAAATCAAGCCGACATTGTGCCATAGTTCATGTCCTAAAAAGAACAAGATGCACTACGTTATTGTTGGCATAATCCTTGCATTAATAGCAAAATAAAGATATTCTATTAAGGAGAGTGGCATAATGGCTAAAATAATTACAGCTCAAGAAGCCGCCAAATTGGTGCGAGATGGCGCTACTGTCGCTACCAGTGGTTTTGTTGGTAATGGTCATCCTGAAGCGCTTACCGCTGCTATGGAAGAAAGATACAATAATGAAAATGCTCCACGAAATTTGACACTGATCTACGGCGCCGGTCAAGGTGATGGCAAAGACCGCGGCCTCAACCATCTAGGAATAGAAGGAATGGTTAAACGGGCCATTGGCGGTCACTGGAATCTGGCGCCGAAACTGGGCAAATTGGCTGTTGAAAATAAAATTGAAGCATACAATTTCCCCCAAGGCACCCTAACTCATTGGTTCCGCAATGTAGCTGGCCGCAAACCTGGTGTCATTACCAAGGTAGGCCTGAACACCTTCGTTGACCCCAGGGTTGAAGGCGGCAAGATTAATGACGTAACTAAAGAAGATCTGGTAGAAGTCATTGAACTTGGTGGTGAAGAGTGGCTATGGTACAAGCCCTTCCCGGTAGATGTAGCCTTTGTTCGCGGCACCAGCGCCGACGAACGGGGCAATATCACCATTGAACACGAAGCCGTCTCACTGGAGATTTTGTCTATCGCCCAAGCGGCAAAAAATTCTGGCGGTATTGTCATCGCCCAGGTGGAACGTATTGTAGCCAACGGCAGTTTAAACCCCATGGCTGTAAAAATTCCCGGCATTATTGTTGATTATCTGGTAGTAGCTGATGACCCAAGCAAACACATGCAGACCTTTGCCGAGCAGTACAACCCCGCTTATTCCGGTGAAATCCGCGTTCCGCTGTCAGCCATTCCGCCCATGCCGTTGGACGAGCGAAAGGTAATCGCCCGCCGGGCGGCTCTGGAGTTAATCCCCAATGCCAAAGTCAATCTGGGTATTGGTGTGCCTGAGGGTGTGGCCATGGTAGCCAATGAAGAAGGTATCGGCGACATGATGACCCTGACTGTCGAAGCAGGTCCGGTAGGCGGCATCCCGGCCGGAGGCCAGAGTTTCGGCGCAGCCATAAATGCCGAAGCCATTCTCGACCAGCCTTATCAATTCGATTTCTATGACGGCGGCGGACTCGACCTTGCCTTTTTAGGTTTGGCTGAAACAGATAAGTACGGCAATATCAATGTCAGCAAATTCAAAGGACGGGTAGCAGGCTGCGGCGGTTTTATCAATATAACGCAAAACGCCAAACAAGTTATCTTCTGCGGCACCTTTACCGCCGGCGGCCTGAAAGTAAAAGTCGCCGAAGGCAAGCTCACCATCCTCAATGAAGGTAAGGCTAAAAAGTTTTTACAGCACGTTGAACAAATTACCTTTAGCGGCAAGTATGCACAAAGTGTCAATCAACCGGTCAAATATATCACCGAGCGGGCGGTATTTGAACTGACTCCTGAGGGTATGATGCTTACAGAAATCGCGCCAGGCGTTGATCTTCAGAAGGATATTCTTGCCCTCATGGACTTTGAACCCATTGTCTCTCCGGACCTAAAAATAATGGATGCGCGCATCTTCAAAAATGGACTAATGAGCCTAAAAAAGTAAAAACTATCGCTATGGATTGCTTTTTTATCTAGCAAAATTGATGATTCGAATCTAATATTAGATCAAGGACGGTGTTTTCCCAGTGAAAGAAGTAGTAATTGTCAGCGCAGTACGTACGGCTATTGGTAATTTTAACGGTTCCTTGGCATCTGTCCCGGCAACTGAACTTGGCGCTTTGGTTATTAATGCCGCAGCGGAAAGGGCCGGAATAAAAAAAGAAGCTGTTGACGAAGTAATTTTTGGCAATGTATTGCAAGCCGGGTTAGGGCAAAATCCCGCCCGTCAGGCCGCCATTAAAGCCGGTATTCCGGTCGAAGTCCCTTCCTACACCGTCAACAAGGTCTGCGGGTCCGGCCTAAAAACTGTTAATCTGGCTGCCCAAGCTATAATGACCGGTGATGCTGACATTGTTGTAGCCGGTGGTATGGAAAGTATGACCCAAGCCCCCTACCTTCTGGACAGCAAAGCTCGCTGGGGCTATCGCATGGGCCACTCCAAAGTAACCGATGTTATGATTCATGACGGCCTGTGGTGTGCGTTCAACGACTATCATATGGGAATTACTGCCGAAAATGTTGCTGCCAAATATGGCATCACCCGGGAAGACCAGGACCAGTTGGCTTTCGAATCCCAGGATAAAGCTATTAAGGCAATTGAAAGCGGCGCCTTCAAACAGGAAATTGTCCCGGTAACCATTAAAGGAAGAAAAGGCGACACCATCTTTGATACTGACGAATATCCCAGAGCCGGTACAACAGCCCAAGCTCTGTGCGGCTTAAAACCAGCCTTCAAAAAAGATGGCTCCGTTACCGCCGGCAATGCCTCGGGAATCAATGACGGCGCCGCCGCGCTGGTGGTCATGTCTGCTGACAAAGCCAAAGAACTCGGAATTAAACCCTTGGCCCGCATTCGCTCCTTTGCTTCCGGCGGTGTAGACCCGTCCATCATGGGTATGGGCCCGGTACCTGCGACCCGCAAGGCACTGGCCAAAGCCGGCCTGACCGTAGCCGACCTTGACCTTATTGAAGCCAACGAAGCCTTTGCCGCTCAGTTCCTGGCTGTCGGCAAAGAATTGGGCTTTGCTAAGGAAAAACTCAATGTTAATGGCGGCGCAATTGCCCTTGGCCATCCTATCGGTGCCAGTGGGGCGCGCATTCTGGTTACACTGCTTCATGCCATGGAAGCCAGGGATGCCAAACTCGGCCTGGCAACCTTGTGTATTGGCGGCGGCCAGGGCGTTGCTACCATTGTTGAACGCATCTAACCCTATATACAAATAACCAGTTACCCGGCATTCACTCCAGCCTAATAGCGCCAGTAGATATTTCATCATCTATTGGCGCTATTACCGGATTGGAATCGTGATATTTTTCACCGGCTGAATTAGCCAACTTCTTTCGCCTGGCGACGAAGTTGACAAATAAATTATTTAAGGGGGTTTTTTCTTTATGTTGTTTGAACTTAATGAAGAACAAAAAATGATGCAAAAACTGGTGCGGGAGTTTGCCGAAAAAACTGTAGCTCCTACTGTAGCGGAACGGGACGAACATGCAGTATTCTCCCGGGAGATTTTTGACGCTATGGGAGAAATGGGCTTTACCGGTATCTGCTTTCCGGAGCAATATGGCGGCGCCGGCGGCGATGTCCTTAGCTACATCCTGGCTGTAGAAGAACTGTCCAAAGTTGACGATGGTATTGGCATAACTTTATCAGCCACCGTTTCTTTGTGCGCTTGGCCTATCTACGCCTATGGTACAGAAGAACAAAAACAAAAATTCCTGGTACCGCTGCTGGAAGGCACAAAAATGGGCGCCTTTGGCTTGACCGAACCCAACGCCGGTACTGATGCTGCCGCTCAGCAGACAGTAGCCGTTCTTGATGGCGACCATTATATAATCAATGGCAGCAAAATCTTCATTACCAATGCCGGCGAAGCCGAGACTTATGTTATTTTTGCCATGACTGACAAAGCCAAAGGAGCCAGAGGTATTTCGGCGTTTATCCTGGAAAAAGGCACTCCTGGGTTCACCTTCGGTAAAAAGGAACACAAAATGGGAATACATACATCCCAGACTATGGAATTGGTCTTCCAAGACGTAAAAGTACCAAAAGAAAACCTTCTCGGCAAAGAAGGCGACGGCTTCAAAATTGCCATGTCGACCCTGGACGGCGGTCGTATCGGCGTTGCCGCTCAGGCTCTCGGCATTGCCCAAGCCGCTCTCGACCATGCCGTTAAATACTCCAAAGAGCGGGTACAATTCGGTAAACCTATTGCCAGTAACCAGGCCATTGCCTTCATGCTGGCAGATATGGCTACCAAGGTTGAAGCCGCCCGTCTCATGGTTTATCGTGCCGCATACCTCAAAGAAAAAGGCCTGCCATACTCCAAAGAAGCGGCCATGGCCAAAATGTATGCCTCTGACGTCGCTATGGCTGTCACTACCGACGCGGTACAAATTTTCGGTGGTTACGGCTACAGTCGTGAGTATCCGGTTGAACGCCTGATGCGTAATGCCAAAATTACTCAAATCTATGAAGGCACTAACCAAGTTCAGCGTATGGTTGTTTCCAGCGCCATTTTGCGCTAAAAGTTTCACAGTTATAAGAGCAATAGGAGGACTCGCTTATGGAAATAGTTGTCTGTGTCAAGCAAGTGCCTGACACCACTGAAGTAAAAATTGATCCGGTGACCAATACTCTCATCAGGCAGGGCGTTCCCAGTATTGTTAACCCATTTGACAAAAATGCGGTAGAAGCAGCCCTGCAATTAAAAGAAAAACACGGCGGCAAAGTCACCGTCATCTCAATGGGACCGCCGCAAGCCAAAGATGCTCTCAAAGAATGTCTGGCTATGGGCGCAGATGAGGCCATTCTCTTAAGCGACCGGGCTTTTGGCGGCGCTGACACCCTTGCCACCAGCCACACTTTAGCTGCCGGTATTAAAAAACTGGGAAAAGTGGATATTATCCTTTGTGGTAAGCAGGCTATTGATGGTGATACCGCTCAGGTAGGCCCGGAAATTGCCGAACACCTGGATATCGCCCAAGTAACCTATGTGGCGAAAATTGATGTGGAAGGCGATAAGCTGCGCATTGAACGGGAGCAAGAAGAAGGCTACGAAATTATTGAAGTCTCCATGCCAGTCGTCTTGACGGTCGTAAAATCTATCAATGAACCCCGTTATCCTACTGTTAAAGGGACTATGAAAGCAAACCGCAAGGAAATCCCGGTATGGACAGCCAATGATGTGCCTGTCGTAGCCGAAAAGATCGGGCTCAAAGGATCGCCTACCCAGGTACGCCGGATATTCACCCCCAAACAACGCACCCAGGGCGAAATTATCCAGGCTGATTCGGCCCGCGAGGCAGCTGCCCTGTTAATTCAAAAATTGTCTGATGCCAAGATTGTCTAGGGGGTTAAAGATATGGCTGTAAAAGTAATTAACGACCAATGTATCGGTTGCAGCGCCTGTGTGGGTACCTGTCCGTTCGGCGCTATTGTGGAAGATGGTAAAGCAGTAATTACCGAAACTTGTACCGCTTGCGGCGCTTGTGTGGATGTTTGTCCGGTAGGCGCTATCATCCGCGAAGCTGAAGAAAAAACAGTTGCTATTGATAAAAGCCAATATAAAGGTGTATGGGTTTATGTTGAACAAGTTGACGGACACATCCGCAGTGTCGCCCACGAGTTGATCGGCGAAGGCCGCAAATTGGCTGATGCCATGGGGCAAGAACTGGCCGGCGTGTTGATCGGTGACAACGTAGAAAACCTGGCAAAAGATATTTTTGCCAGTGGAGCCGACAAGGTTTACCTGGTAGAAGGTCAAGAATTCAAACATTACTCCACCGACGCTTATACTATTACCCTGACCGACCTGATCAATACCTACCATCCTTCGGTAATCCTGATGGGAGCAACTAATGATGGCCGCGACCTTGGCCCCCGGGTAGCCTGCCGGGTTGGTACCGGACTTACTGCTGACTGCACCAACCTGGGCATTGATGAAGCTACCGGCCTTGTGGCCTGGACCCGTCCGGCTTTCGGCGGCAATATCATGGCCACCATTTTGTGCCCGGAGCATCGTCCCCAAATGGGCACCGTTCGTCCTAAAGTGTTCAAACGACCGGAGCAAGACTTCTCCCGCAGCGGCGAAATCATCCGCGTCAGCAGCAAAGTCAAACCTGAAGACATCCGTACCAAGCTGCTTGAAGTCATTAAAGTATGCACCGCTTCCTGCAATCTGGAAGAAGCAGAAATTATCGTCTCGGGTGGCCGCGGCATGTGCAAACCGGAAAACTTCACACTAATTGAAGAACTTGCCACTGTATTAGGCGGTGCCGTAGGCGCGTCCCGCGCAGCTGTTGACGCAGGCTGGAAGCCTGCTATTCATCAGGTCGGCCAGACCGGCAAAACCGTCGGACCCAAGATTTACTTTGCTTGTGGCATTTCCGGCGCAATTCAGCACTTGGCCGGTATGTCCTCCTCTGACATTGTTATTGCCATCAACAAGGATCCGGACGCCCCCATTTTCAAAGTGGCTGACTACGGCATTGTCGGCGACGTGCTTGAAGTTATTCCGGCATTAATTGAGGAATTTAAAAAGATCAAAACCGCCGGTTAATATAACAATAAGTAGTAACTTTACTCATCGAATAGGGGTGTTATTGTATGGTGCAAGACATAAAATTTGCCGATATTAAAGTTGGCGACAAAGCCAGCATGGCCAAGACCGTTACTGAGTATGACGTATATACCTTCGCCGGTCTAAGCGGTGACTTTAATCCGGTGCACATTAATTCCGAATTCGCCAAAACCACCATGTTCAAAGAGCGTATTGCCCACGGCATGCTGTCAGCCGGCTTTATTTCTGCTTTGCTTGGTACAGCCTTACCTGGCGCCAATACGATTTACCTCGCCCAGGAATTAGCCTTTAAAGCCCCTGTAAAAATTGGTGATACTGTCACTGCAACAGTAGAAGTTATAGAAAAAATCGAAGCCAAAAGCCGCTTGATATTTAAGACTACTGTTACTAACCAGAACGGTGTTGTGGTAATCGACGGTAAAGCAACCGTTATGAAGAAAGATTAATCTTGTTATAAATAGGCGTTGTTTCAAATGGAACAACGCCCATTTTTTAAACACATGTAACAAGGAGGATAATCAATCAACGATGAACATTGCAATCAACAAAGTATTAATTATCGGTGCTGGGCAAATGGGCAGTGGTATTGCCCAGGTCATGGCCCAAAGCGGCTTGGAGGTAATTCTGCGTGACATAAAAGAAGATTTTGTCCAAAAAGGTATTAAAACCATTGACAAAAATCTCGCTAAAGCGGTAGAAAAAGGCAAACTGTCTTCCGAAGAAAAGGACACCATCCTTGCCAGGATCTCTGGGGTTGTAGAACTTGATGCTGCAGCCTGCAACGTAGATCTGGTCATTGAAGCCGCCGTTGAAAATATGGACATTAAGCGCGATATCTTCCAGACGCTAGACCGCCTTTGCCCGGCTCATACCATCTTGGCAACTAACACTTCCTCCTTGCCAATCACCGCAGTTGCCGCGACGACCAAGCGCCCGGAAAAAGTGATTGGCATGCATTTCTTTAACCCCGCGCCAGTGATGAAACTGGTTGAGATCATCAATGGTCTGGCGACAAGTAAAGATACCTTCGCTGCTGTGCAAGAGTTAACAATTACGCTTGGCAAATCACCGGTAAAAATAGAAGATTTCCCCGGTTTTGTCGGTAACCGGATCATGATGCCCATGATTAATGAAGCTGTCTACACCCTAATGGAAGGTGTCGCCAGCGCTGAAGATATCGATACGGTAGCTAAGCTGGGATTCAATCATCCAATGGGGCCGTTAGCGTTATCAGACCTTATCGGTAACGATACGGTACTCTATATTATGGAAGTCCTGTTTGCCGGCTATGGTGACCCTAAATACCGCCCCTGCCCGCTGCTTAAAAAGATGGTTCAGGCCGGTTACCTTGGCCGTAAGACTGGTAAAGGCTTTTACGACTATAGCAAGTAAACCTATCGTGACCAAAAAAATTGCAGCTAGTCTCAGATAGAGGCTAACTGCAATTTTTTTCAAAGAATGCCAGGCAAGAATAGTATGCTTAGCGTTAATTCTATGATGGATAGAAAAACAAAAAAAGCACTCGTGACTATCATGAGTGCTGATTCGTATAGGTACATTCCCTGAAAACTTCACAGAAGATAAGCAGCGAACCAGGTTATCAGGAGCAATAGCAACGCTAGAACCTGTGTGAGTCGCTTAGTTACGAGCGTTAGCGAGTAACTTCCCTACTCCAGGCAAATATAAGTCAAGTCCTCGGCCGATTAGTACCAGTCAGCTCAATGGATTGCTCCACTTACACACCTGGCCTATCTACCTTATCATCTGTAAGGGGCCTTACTTCTTTCGAATGACAGACCTCATCTTAAGGCTGGTTTCACGCTTAGATGCTTTCAGCGTTTATCCTTTCCGGACGTAGCTACCCAGCTGTACTCCTGGCGGAATAACTGGTACACCATTGGTCCGTCCACTCCGGTCCTCTCGTACTAGGAGCAGTTCCCTTCAAGTCTCTTGCGCCCGCGATGGATAGGGACCGAACTGTCTCACGACGTTCTGAACCCAGCTCACGTACCACTTTAATGGGCGAACAGCCCAACCCTTGGGACCTACTTCAGCCCCAGGATGTGATGAGCCGACATCGAGGTGCCAAACCTCCCCGTCGATATGGACTCTTGGGAGAGATTAGCCTGTTATCCCCAGGGTAGCTTTTATCCGTTGAGCGATGGCCCTTCCACTCGGTACCACCGGATCACTAAGCCCGACTTTCGTCCCTGCTCGACTTGTCTGTCTCGCAGTCAAGCTCCCTTCTGCCTTTACACTCTTCGCGCGATTTCCATCCGCGCTGAGGGAACCTTTGGGCGCCTCCGTTACTCTTTCGGAGGCGACCGCCCCAGTCAAACTGCCCGCCTGACACTGTCCCGAGTCTCGTTACTCCTTCGGTTAGAACTCCAGTAAATCAAGGGTGGTATCCCAACATCGGCTCCACCAAGACTTGCGTCCTAGCTTCTCAGCCTCCCACCTATCCTGTACATCATTTACCAAAACTCAATGTCAGGTTGCAGTAAAGCTCCATGGGGTCTTTCTGTCCAGTCGCGGGTAACCTGCATCTTCACAGGTATTTCAATTTCACCGGGTCCCTCGTTGAGACAGTGCCCAAGTCGTTACACCTTTCGTGCGGGTCGGAACTTACCCGACAAGGAATTTCGCTACCTTAGGACCGTTATAGTTACGGCCGCCGTTTACCGGGGCTTCAATTCAAACCTTCGATTGCTCTAAGCTCTCCTCTTAACCTTCCGGCACCGGGCAGGTGTCAGCACCTATACGTCAGCTTTCGCTTTAGCAGGCACCTGTGTTTGTGGTAAACAGTCGCTTGGGCCTCTTTTTTGCAACCTCTTTATGCTTCCACCGTTTCAAGTGTACACATCCGAGGCTCCCCTTTTCCCGAAGTTACGGGGACATTTTGCCGAGTTCCTTAACGAGGGTTCTCCCGCGCACCTTAGGATTCTCTCCCCGCCTACCTGTGTCGGTTTACGGTACGGGCACCTATCATCTCGCTAGAAGCTTTTCTTGACAGTGTGGGATCAATGAATTCGCCGTTATTTCTAACAGCTTTCCGTTACTCCTCAGGTTCCAGCTTGGCGGATTTGCCTACCAAGCACCCTACAAGCTTAGACGCGAATTTCCATCCTCGCGCTCATCTACCCTGCTGTGTCACTTCATCACTCAAACGACTCTAGGTGGTACTGGATTTTTAACCAGTTGTCCATCGCCTACGCATCTACGCCTCGGCTTAGGTCCCGACTGACTCTGAGCGGACGATCCTTCCTCAGAAACCCTTAGGCTTTCGGTGGACAAGATTCTCACTTGTCTTTTCGCTACTCATACCGGCATTCTCACTTCTATACAGTCCACAACTCCTTACGGTATTGCTTCAATCCATATAGAACGCTCCCCTACCCATGTCGTTAGACATGCCATAGCTTCGGTTCCGTACTTTAGCCCCGGTCATCTTCGGCGCACAATCTCTCGACCAGTGAGCTATTACGCACTCTTTGAATGGTGGCTGCTTCTAAGCCAACATCCTGGTTGTTTCGGAAATTGCACATCCTTTGCCACTTAGTACGGCATTCGGGACCTTAGCTGATGGTCTGGGCTGTTTCCCTCTTGACCACGGATCTTATCACTCGTAGTCTGACTCCCAAGTTTTGAGTACAGCCATTCGCAGTTTGACAAGGTTCAGTAACCTAAACGGCCCCTAGCCCTATCAGTGCTCTACCGTCTGTACTTACCTCTTGAGGCTAGCCCTAAAGCTATTTCGGGGAGAACCAGCTATCTCCGCGTTCGATTGGCATTTCACCCCTATCCACAACTCATCCCAAAGCTTTTCAACGCTCACGGGTTCGGGCCTCCACGCATTTTTACCTGCGCTTCACCCTGGTCATGGATAGATCACTGCGGTTTCGGGTCTACAATAACTAACTTTTCGCCCTCTTGAGACTCGCTTTCGCTTCGGCTCCGTGTTTTCCACTTAACCTCGCTAGTTACTGTAACTCGCCGGTTCATTCTTCAATAGGCACGCCGTCGACCTTTTAACGGTCTTCGACTGCTTGTAGACATACGGTTTCAGGTTCTCTTTCACTCCCCTCCCGGGGTGCTTTTCACCTTTCCCTCACGGTACTATGCGCTATCGGTCGCCAAGGAGTATTTTGCCTTGGAGGGTGGTCCCCCCTGCTTCCCACAGGGTTCCTCGTGTCCCGTGGTACTCTGGATTCCAGCCGTTTCGCCTCTGTCTTTCGCCTACAGGGCTGTTACCTTCTGCGGCCTACCTTTCCAGGTAGTTCGACTAGACCTGGCTCAACTTCCGCCGGTCCTCAACCCCAAAGAGCAAAAGCTCTCTGGTTTGGGCTCTTCCCCGTTCGCTCGCCGCTACTTAGGGAATCTCGTTTGATTACTTTTCCTCCGGGTACTTAGATGTTTCAGTTCCCCTGGTGCCCTCCTAACCTAAGTTAGGCGACGGTGCATTATCACCGCCGGGTTCCCCCATTCGGATATTCATGGATCAGTGCCTGCTTGCGGCTCCCCATGACTTTTCGCAGCTTACCGCGTCCTTCGTCGGCTCTTGGCGCCTAGGCATCCGCCGTATGCCCTTACTAACTTGACTTAGTTACGACTGTTGATCGCGCATCATCTGCTTCGTTGGTCCTCGAAGTGTTTGCTTGCGTACACACTACGTACGCGGCGCTGCACACTTCTCCGGTCCGCCTTGCATCTGATACACGCTGAACAGTCTAAGCCGTTAATAAGCTTTTTCTAATAGCTTACGTTTTGCCTTTAGTATAAATCCTAATTGCGCGTAAAGAACTTCTCATATGTTACTATGAGGCATTACTTTACTTTTGCTTTCTTCTGTGCAGTTTTCAAGGAACATCAGGAATATCTATGTTATCATAGTCACTCGTGTATTTCAACAAGTAACTTCTGGTAACTAGCATTCCCTCAAAACCAAACAATGTAAGAGTTATCATCTGCCAAATGTACCGACCTGGAAGTAGTCCGAGTGTCACCTCGAACAGTTCTCCCTAGAAAGGAGGTGATCCAGCCGCACCTTCCGATACGGCTACCTTGTTACGACTTCACCCCAATCATCGGCCCCACCTTAGACGGCTGGCTCCTTACGGTTACCCCACCGGCTTCGGGTGTTTCCAACTTTCGTGGTGTGACGGGCGGTGTGTACAAGGCCCGGGAACGTATTCACCGCAGTATGCTGACCTGCGATTACTAGCGATTCCGACTTCACGGAGGCGGGTTGCAGCCTCCGATCCGAACTGAGAGCTCATTTGCGCGCTTTGCTTGACCTCGCGGTCTTGCCTCGCTTTGTTTAAGCCCATTGTAGTACGTGTGTAGCCCAGGACATAAGGGGCATGATGACTTGACGTCATCCCCGCCTTCCTCCGCATTCTCTGCGGCAGTCTCCCTTGAGTTCCCACCATAACGTGCTGGCAACAAAGGATAAGGGTTGCGCTCGTTGCGGGACTTAACCCAACATCTCACGACACGAGCTGACGACAGCCATGCACCACCTGTTTTCGCGTCTCCCGAAGGAGAGGGATCTATCTCTAGACCTTTCGCTCAATGTCAAGCCCTGGTAAGGTTCTTCGCGTTGCGTCGAATTAAACCACATACTCCACCGCTTGTGCGGGCCCCCGTCAATTCCTTTGAGTTTCAACCTTGCGGCCGTACTCCCCAGGCGGGATACTTATTGCGTTAACTCCGGCACAGAAGGGGTCGATACCTCCTACACCTAGTATCCATCGTTTACGGCCAGGACTACCGGGGTATCTAATCCCGTTCGCTCCCCTGGCTTTCGCGCCTCAGTGTCAGACACAGTCCAGAAAGCCGCCTTCGCCACTGGTGTTCCTCCCAATATCTACGCATTTCACCGCTACACTGGGAATTCCGCTTTCCTCTCCTGCACTCAAGATCTCCAGTTTCCTGCGCCTATACGGCGTTGAGCACCGCTCTTAGACTCAAGACTTAATGATCCACCTACGCGCCCTTTACGCCCAATAATTCCGGACAACGCTTGCCACCTACGTATTACCGCGGCTGCTGGCACGTAGTTAGCCGTGGCTTCCTCCTTTGGTACCGTCATTAGCTTGGATTATTCACCCAAACCACGTTCGTCCCAAACGACAGAGCTTTACAACCCGAAGGCCTTCTTCACTCACGCGGCGTTGCTCCGTCAGACTTTCGTCCATTGCGGAAGATTCCCCACTGCTGCCTCCCGTAGGAGTCTGGGCCGTGTCTCAGTCCCAGTGTGGCCGTTCATCCTCTCAGACCGGCTACTGATCGTCGCCTTGGTGAGCCGTTACCTCACCAACCAGCTAATCAGACGCAGACCCATCTCTAAACGGCAGCTTATAAATAGAGGCCACCTTTCTTATCCTCGCCATGCGGCCAGGATACCACATTCGGTATTAGCACCACTTTCGCGGTGTTGTCCCCAATTTAGAGGCAGGTTGTCTACGCGTTACTCACCCGTTCGCCACTATCTGCTGTCCAACACCGATGGCTCTTGTGTTGGCAAAAACTCTCGGTGTTGAACAGCAGACCGTTCGACTTGCATGTGTTAGGCACGCCGCCAGCGTTCGTCCTGAGCCAGGATCAAACTCTCCATGAAAAGCAGGCACACAGCGCTTTAGCGCTGATGTGATCGCTTTGTTCGCTGCGTTAGCAGTCGAACATCCGCGTTATCATGAAGCCATTTGTTGGCTCGTTAAATCAATAAAGAATTAATTTAGGTTTTCGTATGTCGCAAGTGACACACGAACCGCACATCTGGCCCGTACAATGTATCGAGAATACATAACATGACGGCCGTCAAGACCATGAATATTATGCAGCCCGTACGATAGTACGCTTATGATGCATTCTTACATTGTTCAGTTTTCAGGGAACACATTCTTTGTTTCCACCGCTACTGCATCGCAGCAGCGACAGCTTTTATATATTAGCAGGTTTATTCAACCGTGTCAACATATTTTTATTAGTTTAACCAAAATACTGTTTGTAGACCATTTGATTTTGGAATATTTTGTTGCTTTGATTAGCGACCTATTTATAATATCACGGCATTATCATTATGTCAACAATACTTTATTTGGTATATTTTTGAAATACAGAGCGCCCTGTTAGGGCGCTCTACATATTAGTCGTTATTAGCTTTCTTTTCAACAACCGCCAGCGCGACAACTTGATCGTTTTCTTCGGTGCGCATTACTTTAACGCCTTGGGTACTGCGGCTGGTTACCGGGATAGTGTCAATTTCCATGCGGATGATAATGCCGTCACTGGTTATCAGCATGAGTTCCTGGCCAGGTTTAACAACTTTGATACCGACAACATGACCAATTTTTTCGGCCGATTTAGGTTTGATGTTAATAATTCCTTTACCGCCCCGTCCTGTTATGCGATATTCGTCTATTGGTGTACGTTTGCCATAACCTTCGGAGGTTATAGTCAACACTTCACCGTCTTTTTTCACAACATCCATGCCTATTACCTGGTCGGTATCCTCTAAGTTTATGCCTCGTACACCGTGGGCTGTTCGGCCCATGACCCGCACATCGGTTTCATGGAAGACAATGGCCTTGCCATCTCTGGTACCCATGATGATATCGTGTTCGCCGTTGGTCAGCTTAACACCAATCAAATCATCATCTTCATCCAGCGAAATAGCAATTAAGCCCCCTTTGCGGGCTGTGTCAAACTCCAGCAGTTCCGACTTCTTAACAATGCCTTTTTGCGTGGCCATAAATAAGTAGCGTTTGCCGGTAAATTCTTTAATAGGAATAACAGCCGTGATTTTTTCATCTTTTTCAATCTGCAGCAGGTTGACAATAGCTGTCCCTTTGGCTGTCCGCCCGGCTTCAGGCAGTTCATATCCTTTTAGGCGATAAACTCTGCCCCTGCTGGTAAAGAACAATAGATTATGATGTGTTGTCGCCACAAAGAGATGTTCAACAAAGTCTTCCTCTTTGGTGCCCATCCCGGTAACGCCTTTGCCGCCCCGTTTTTGGCTACGGTAGGTATCAACCGGCAGACGCTTGATGTAACCCTGGTGGGTCAAAGTAATTACAATATCTTCCTCGGCAATAAGGTCTTCAACATCAAGTTTAGACACATCACTGGTAATAACCGTGCGGCGTTCGTCGGCAAACTGTTTTTTAACGTCCAGCAGTTCTTCCTTAATAATGTTCATCACTTTATGTTCGTCAGCCAACACGCTTTCCAGCCATTCGATGGTTTCCAAAATATCTTTGTATTCCATCTCAATTTTTTCGCGTTCAAGTCCGGTTAGCCTTTGCAGACGCATGTCCAGGATGGCCTGAGACTGCTTTTCACTAAGGCTGAACTTATCCATTAACGCGTTTTTAGCAATCTCCGGCGTGCGTGATTGGCGAATGGTGGCAATAACGGCGTCCAAATGATCAAGCGCAATTTTCAGACCTTCTAAAATATGTGCACGCGCCCGCGCTTTATCAAGTTCAAATTTAGTGCGACGAATAATTACATCTTTTTGATGGTCAAGATAATGCCTGAGCACTTCCTGCAGGTTGAGCACTTTGGGACGACCATTCACCAACGCCAGCATAATAACACCGAAGGTCTCTTGCATTTGCGTATGTTTGTACAACTGATTCAAAATTATATCAGCATTGGCATCCCGTCTGAGTTCAATGACCACCCGCATGCCGGTACGGTCACTCTCATCCCGAAGGTCGGTAACCCCGTCAATCGTCTTGTCCCTTACCAGTGCAGCAATACTTTCAATAAGTCTAGCCTTGTTCACCTGGTACGGCAGTTCAGTAACTAAAATACGTTGCTTACCACCAGACATATTTTCAATTCTGGCTTGGGCACGGATTCTAATGCCTCCCCGGCCGGTAGTATAAGCCTGTTTAATGCCTTCCCGCCCTAATATCAAGGCCCCGGTCGGAAAATCAGGCCCTTTTATGGCCATCATCAACTCGGGGATAGTAACATCAGGATTATCAATCATCATGATCAGGCCGTCAACAACTTCCCCCAGATTATGCGGGGGTATATTGGTGGCCATACCGACAGCAATACCGGCCGAACCGTTGATTAACAGATTAGGCACCTTGGCCGGAAGCACGGCCGGTTCTTTCAATGATTCGTCATAGTTAGGAACAAAGTCAACGGTGTCTTTTTCGATGTCGGCCAGCATTTCTTCAGCAATCCGCGACATACGTACTTCGGTATAGCGCATGGCTGCTGCCGAATCGCCGTCGACCGAGCCAAAGTTACCGTGTCCGTCTACCAGCATATAGCGGGTAGAAAAATCTTGCGCCATTCTGACAATAGCATCATATACCGAACTGTCGCCATGAGGATGATATTTACCTAAAACTTCGCCGACAATACGCGCCGATTTCTTATACGGCTTATTAGCGGTCATTCCGGCTTCATGCATAGCGTATAGTATCCGGCGATGAACCGGCTTCAGGCCATCGCGCACGTCAGGCAGCGCCCGCATAACAATTACACTCATGGCATAATCGATATATGAATTTTTCATTTCTTCTTCAATTTTGACAGGTAAAACTTTACCTAAACCAAAATCTAAACTATCTTGCACATAACCACCTCAGTAATCGACATCTTACTATATTTTCCCCACAAATGCAAAAAAATCCTGCAAAAATCAGGCCAATCGCAAAACTATTAGAATATCTGGCTCATTGTCATCCGTTATGCTGACAGAAGCTTCAGTGCGCCTGTAACCTAATTTTAATGTAATCCATATACTAACACGAAAGATATATAAATTTTATCATGATAACGGAGGCGCAGTGGTTCATGAACATTTTTTATGTATTGCTGCTCGGTTTGGCTGTCAGTATTGACGCCTTTGTCGCCGGCATAGCTTACGGGCTAAAATCAATAAAAATGCCTGTCCGTTCTCTTATTGTGATTGGCCTTATCACCGGAATATGTACCGGCGTTGCCATGGCTCTTGCCTACTATCTGGGTTCACTCCTCAATACTCATCTGGCAGTTGCCGCCGGCTCACTGATGTTAATTACTATTGGTACCTGGAATATTCTTCAGGAATACATCGCCAAAAATTCCTCAAATAAGGATACAAAAGTGGCCAATGCCCGCCTTACTGTCCGGATGGGCCGCATAGTTATCAGTATTATGGCTGATCCGGAAACAGCCGACATGGACCACTCTCATTCTATCAGCCCCTCTGAAGCCGTACTGCTTGGTTTGGCTTTAGGCATTGACAATATCGTTGCCACCTTCGCTGCCGCTCTCATTAAACCACTTCCACTATACACCCCGGTAATAATGGCTATTATTCAGATACTCTTGATTGGCTTGGGGATGACCGCAGCTACCCGCCTGGGCTCCGATGATTTAAAAAAAAGATTTCCCTATATTCCCGGAGCAATACTGATAATATTAGGTCTACTGCGCTTGGTATAAGACCAGGTGCAGTTTTTTTTAGATAAATTACCGCTTATTCGGCTTAACAAATCCTGACAATTCTACTACAATTAAACATGAACTGTAAAATAAAACTAACTACGAATTGGAGGACCACTATGCCTTACAAAATTTTAACCATTAATCCAGGTTCAACTTCTACCAAAATTGGGTTATATCATGATACTGAAGAAATACTCACCCAAAATATCAGTCACAGTGCTGAAGATCTTGCTGCCTTCTCAACAATTACCGACCAGTTTCCATACCGTTTGGAAAAGATAAATGCTTTTTTAGCCGGTCAAAACTTAAAAGCCGGTGATTTTGCGGCAATTGTCGGTCGTGGCGGCCTCCTGAAGCCATTGGTAAGCGGCACATATAAAATCAACGATATGATGTTAGATGATTTAAAGCATAACCGCTATGGGGCTCATGCTTGCAATCTGGGCGCTATTCTTGCTGACATGATTGCCAAACAAGGCGGTTGTCCCGGCTATATTGTCGATCCGGTAGTTGTCGACGAACTGACTCCCATAGCCAGAGTTACCGGACGCCCGGAAATTGTCCGCAAAAGCATCTTTCATGCCCTTAATCAAAAGGCGGTTGCCAAACGTTTTGCCAAGAGCATCAACCGTCCTTATAACAGTCTCAACCTAATTGTGGCTCACTTGGGTGGCGGCATCTCTGTTGGCTGCCATGCATTAGGTGAAGTTGTCGACGTTAATAACGCCTTAGACGGAGAAGGCCCATTCTCACCAGAACGCGCCGGCACAATGCCGGCCGGACAATTTGCCGAAAAAGTTATTTCTGAGAATTTGGATCATAACTCTGTGGCCAAGTTGTTAGCAGGTAAAGGGGGCCTGGTAGCCCACCTTGGCACCAATGACGTACGCGAAGTTGAGCGCCGGGTTGCAGCAGGAGATGACCGGGCAGCTATTGTTTATCAGGCTATGATCTATGCAATTGCCAAAAGCATTGCCGCTGCGGCTGTTCCCGTCTGCGGCAAAGTAGACCATATTATTTTGACCGGCGGTATTGCTTATTCTGAGCAACTTACCGCCAAACTCAAAGACTATATTGGTTTTATCGCTCCTGTCGTTGTCCTGCCTGGTGAAAATGAACTACAAGCGCTGGCTGAAGGCGCTTACCGGGTACTAACCGGCGAAGAAGCAGCCAAAGAGTATAAAGGCTAATGGTAAGAAAGAACCGGGTTGCGGCAAAATACCGCTAACCCGGTTCTTTCTTTTTTATACATGATTAATCATCCCACACGGAAACTATCTTATCTTCAGTACAACGAATTATCTTATCCTTGTTGTTGAGTTTGGTCTTTAAATCCACTTTACCGCCCCATAAATCGGCAACATATTTTAGGGTCTCCTTGGCATAATTCATCTCCAACTCCCGCCCGTCGTAAACATGCTCGATCACCAATACGCCGTTCTCCACCCCTTGCGGATTTATTTCGGGTACCATTCCCAAGCCGACGGTATTGGCTAATTCATCCCTGATCACTTTCCAGCCGTCTTCGTCAGCAACTTCGGCCACAACAATCTCAGCGCCGCGTATCTTATAGTTAAACAAACACATTTCTTCGCATAGTTCCCGGTTTAAATACCGTCTTAGAAACGACTGGTCCCGTTCTTGGGCCCGAATTTCAAATATTTTGTCTTGCCCATGATTCTTATCAAGATATTCAAACATTTTAAAACCGATAAAGTATGGGTTAATTTGACCTTGATACGGCCTGACAACCAAATTGTGGCGCTGTAAAAATTCAAAATGCAGACCTTGTGGTAGTTCAAGGTCATTTAACAGCCGGTAGTGCCAATAGCTGGCCCACCCTTCATTCATAATCTTGGTCTCCATCTGGGGTAAGAAATAGAAGGATTCTTCTCGCACAATATTTATTAAGTCTTTTTCCCAGTACGTTAATTTACCGCGCTCACTCAAAAATCCCAAAAGATCAATTTTAAGCCGGTCTGGCACCACATCAGGCGTTTCCTTAGCCAGTTCGCTCCTGCTGGGAGGTTTTCCTTCGCCTTGCCGCCTGATCTGAAACCGCAAAGCATGAGCGGCGTCGAGAATTCTTTCAACCTTTTTGGGACCAATACTGGGATCGGCAATATAGTCCCGCACCCGGCTGGCGTGGGACTTAAACATTTCAACCGTCAGTTCAGCCCGGGTGTTTTCTTTAAACAACCGGTTATTTTTGAAAAAATCATTGTGTCCGTATACATGGGCAATTGTCAGTATCTGCAAGAGCAGCGTGTTATCCCGCATCAGGTAGGCAATGCATGGATCAGAGTTTATCACCATCTCATAGGGTAAGCCTGTTAAATTATAGCTATAAAAAGTTTTTTTCCGCTCATACGCTTTGCCGAAACTCCAATGGGGGTAGTGGGATGGCATGCCAACATACGCTTCATAACACAGCATATCTTCATAACTGCATATCTCGAACTGTTGCTCATAGCAGTTAAGACCGGCTTCATGCATAAGTGTTTCAATCCGTTCATTCCATCCTTCAAGCTCACTCATTGTATAGTCTGTCACTCATCCTTCCCCCCCGTCCCAGTCCCTGATTCTGCTTCTGTCTCTTTTTCCAGCACCCGTTTAAAAGCCGGCCAAACATCCTCTTTGCGCGCCATACATACCATTATAAAATTTTTATCTTTCATTTTTTGTTCAAGATCCCGGCGAATCGTAATACCATAGCCATAATTAGCAAGTATTTCAACATAGCCGACTAAATTGCTGATACTAACTAATTCCTTGGCCATCTCGAGAGCTTTCGGATTATCTTCAGACCAATTGTCGCCGTCAGTACAATGAAACACATAAATGTTCCATACCGATGGATTATAGCGCTGTTCGATGATTTCCAGCGCTTTAGCATAGCCGCTGGAGATCATTGTACCGCCAGACTCGCCGTGGTGGAAAAATTCACGTTCATTAACTTCCTTAGCTTCGGTGGTGTGGGCAATAAATACTACTTCCACCTGCTCATACTTCCAGCGCAAAAACTGATATAACAGAAAATAAAAGGTACGGGCCAGATATTTTTTACTCTGGTCCATTGAACCAGACACATCCATAATACAAAATACAACAGCATTAGAATGGCGCCGGATATCTTCTTTAACCCGGAAATATCGCAAGTCTTCCTCTCGAAACGGCACCCGCTCCCGTACCCGGTGGCCATCTCCGGACTGGTCCTCAGTACAAACTTTTTCTCTGATAAGTCCTTGCTGCCGTTTTAGCTTTTCAATTACTGTACGCTTTTTAGCAAGCCGCGGCGGAATTCCTTTACGCTGATATCCCGATTTTTTAAACTTATATTCTGCATCTTGTAAGGCAAACTTTTTCCGCTCTAAATCTGGAAGTTGAATATCCTCAAACATATAGTTTACTATTTCATCCATAGTAATTTCAGTTTCGTAGATCTCTTCGCCTGGCTCACTTCCCGGCTGGCCCACGCCATTATCCTGCTGGCTGTTAGTGCGGCCGAGAACCTGACCGCGGTACTCTTTGCCACTGCCGCTGGCCGTGCCGCCGTTATTCTTGCCATATATGAACTGGTATTCCTTAATACCGCGAATCGGTATCTTAATTTTTTTATTTTTACTTTGGCCAATGATGCTTTCATCGGCAATAATATCACCCAGGTTGCGCTTTATAGCATCTTCTACCAGTTCGCGATGGCGTTTGCGGTCATATTGCGAGCGGTCAGACTGGCCGGTACGTCCTTCCTTAAATATTGCCATAGGCCCTCCTCCGTTCTTGCACTAGTCCTTCCACAAGTTGTTGGCAGCATATTTTAACACCACGTTGCAGCAATGCGCGCAATAACCGTTCTCTTTCATGGCTTCCACCATAGCATTGAATTTAGTTTCTTGTTCTTTATCCCGTACTCTCGCCTGGGTAACAATCCGGGAAAGCTCTTTGACCGATGCTGTTAATTTCTTTTCGATGGCTTCTTTGAGCGGCTCATAACTCCGGTAGTCAATTTTGCCCCCGCCCCGCATAACCGTGAACATATATGAGGTTACATCCTGGCGAAAACCATGGGCGGCCGTACCGGTAATGCCAATTTGCTCTTCTATGGACTGGAGGAACTTAACATCCGGATCAAGCTCTTCCCCGGTGCTCTTGTCTTTTAGCTTTGTAGCGTTAACAAAAGCTTCAGCATGGTCAAGGTAATTGTTAAACAAACTTTCGGCTTGTTCTTTATAACCGTGAATAAAGGCCTTGGTCACTTCTTTTTCCAGTATTTTGTTGTATTCCTTTTTGATCGTATCCTGTAAAAAGCCAAGATAACGCTTTTTCTCATCTTCGGCAATAGCCAGTTCTTTGGTTGCCCTAACCATGGTCTCAATAACGGCAATTGGATTAATGCAATTAAATTCTGATTCTGATAGAGTAGTATCAAGGGCCTTCATAATAAAACGGGTGGATATACCGGTCATACCCTCACGCGGCGCCTCATCACGAAGCTCAAATATGTCAATTTTCTTGGTAGAACCTTTTTCCACAATTTCTTCACCATTATAAATTTTTAGTTTTGTAAGCGGGTCAACTTTGGAAGAGGCTGTTAAACGGGTAAGAATCGCGAACATAGATGCCACTTCAATGGTATGAGGTGCAATATGGGCGTTAAAGCTGCTGTTTTTGAGTACCTTGCGGTAAATTTTCACTTCTTCGTCCAGTTCCAGACAATACGGCACTTCAACCTTGACAATACGGTCCAAAATGGCTTCATTGGTGTGGTCAGACTTAAACTTATTCCATTCAGCTTCGTTGGAATGAGCCAAAATAATGCCATCAAAGTAAATCATGGCTCCTTTTCCAGGTGACGGAATGGATTTTTCCTGAGTGGCCGTAATCATGGTGTGAAGATATTCAACATCATTTTTAAAGACTTCGATAAATTCCACAACACCCCGGTTACCCACGTTAAAAGCACCATTCAGCGACAATACTCTGGGGTCATCCTCAGGATACAAATCAAGCTTGGAAATATCAACCGAGCCTGATAATACCGAAGTATCCTGGTTATTAGGGTCAACTGGCGGAACAACACCAATACCCTTACGCGACCTGATAGAAAACTCGGAGGTAGTGACCGGAAAACGTTCAAATTCACCGTTATAATCGTGTTTGAGGCGATAGCGGCAGATAGGACACAAATCACCTTCAATTTTGACACCAAGCATTTTCTCAAATTGTGGCCTCAGATGCTGAGGAATAAGATGCAATGGTTCTTCACGCATGGGACAGTCTTTAATCACATATATCGGCGGACTCATTTCCAGAGCTTGCTTTAACGCTTCCATAATGGAAGATTTACCAGCCCCAACCGGTCCTACCAAATACAACACCTGGCGGGACTCTTCGCCTTTCATTGCTGCTGAATGGAAATAGCGCATAATTTTCATTATGCTTTTGTCAATACCAAAAAACTTGTTCTGGAAAAATGCGTAGCGTTTGAGAGTATCACTGCCGTAAATCCGCTTTAAGCGAGGATTTTCTTCTGTTTTTACCGTTTCTACGCCCGATTTTATCAATAACTCATACATTCGCTGATGGGCCAAAACTGCTACACCGGGATTCTCTTTGGCAATTGACAAATAGTCTAGCAAAGTACCGTCAAACTTGGATTGTTTGTGTTCATCCCGGTCTTGCTTAATAAGCTTTTCAAAATCATAGGCCATATCACATGCCTCCTTTTTTTGATGAATGTCATGGGAAATAAAACTTGAGGGCGGTTTTTTATTCCAAATTATCAAATAAGCCGAAGTTACTTTTTTATAAACCTAAAAAATAGGCTTTTTACTAATTTATTACCTTCTACAAAAAATTGGGCCTGTACAAATAAAAAAACGCAATAGATGTTTTGGAAACATCCATGCGTTTTCCCATAATCCTTTATTTATCAAGCTTTTCTCCGACAAACAGCATTCCGATAATACGCCCGGTTTTATCTTTAAGAGGCTCATAACTAACTATATACCATTGCCGCATAACGGTCGCGCGGCCAATGTAATCAGTTTCCCGCCCAAGCACTGCTTTTTCCACATAGTTAGCCGCCGGTGTACCGGTCGCCCGTCGCCCGGACTTAGTGGTAACAGTTGTGGCAATCCGGGTATTCCCTTGGAATACCGTAAAAGCTGCTTCTATTTTACGTGATATTTCGTCAACCAGTTTGTCATTGTTATTAATTACTTGATTACCAGCCACCATTTGATTGTTGCTGTTAATATAAATCGGACCACATTCAAGTAACAGCTTTCGCGCTTTCTCCAACTTATTTTTTATCCGCTGCTTAGTATTATCATCAATAGCAACAAACTGGGCAGTCATCTCTTCCATTCCCTGTGCCATTTTGTTCAGTTCATGAGCCGACGTTGCCATTTTTTCGATCGTAGCAAACACTTCTTCACTGGCGGCGTTAATTTCCTGACTGGCCCCTGAAAACTGACGGGCAATTCCCGTTATCTCCTGAATATGTGTAGCAATATTGCCAATATCAGCCGTTACTCCGGCTGTATTTTGCGCCATAAATTTTACTCTGTCTCTAAGCTCTTGGCTTATGGCGATAATACGACCGAGTGCAACCTCCGAACCACTTGCCATCTCCGCTCCCTTATGAGCCTGATCGAGTGCTTTTTCAATAGCCGCCACAGTATCCACCGTTTCCCGCCGGACTTCCGTAACTAGTTTAGTTATTTCCTCTGCTGACTGACGCGAACTTTCGGCCAGTTTACGCACCTCATCAGCAACCACTGCAAAACCTCGACCTTGTTCTCCCGCCCGTGCAGCTTCAATGGCGGCATTTAAAGCCAGCAAATTGGTCTGGGCGGCAATCGCCGTAATTACTTCAACGATCTGGCCAATTTGACTAATCCGCTCTGCCAAGCCATGGACAACTTTAGCAGATATATCCATTTGCATTTTTACTTCTGTCATGGTCACAATGGCTTCTTTTACCTGGTTAGCGCCTTCAACAGCGCTGGCGCTGGCCTGACTGGCAAGCTCAGCCGTTTGTCCGGCGAGCCGGTTACTATCTTGAACTTTGGTATTGGCATGGAAAGAAACTTGATTACATAATTCCAGGTCCTGTACCTGTTTGGAAGCACCAGCGGCTATACCTCCAATGTTCTCGGTCGTCTGTCGCATGGCTTCAGCCGTCTGAGTAGTATAATCGGACAAATATTTGCTAGCCTCGGACACTTTGCCGCTAATCTGCGTAATCTCACTAATCAAATCAGATATTTTCTCCATTAGATTATTGGTGTTCTGGGCCAGTTGGCCAATTTCATCATTTGTCACGATTTTCAGCTTTTTGTTCAAATCACCACCGCCGGCGGCCATCTCTCGTAAACTTGCCAGTAACTGATGCACAGGATTGGCAATAATTCTGGAAACACCAAATGCCCATAACACTAAGACTAAAGCAGATAAACCAGTATAAATAAATAAAATCGCGTGCAGCTTTGCTGCTGGCAGGAGGACTATCAAGGCTAGAATACCTGTTAAAGGTACTATGCCGGTAAAAAACAGACAGAGAGCCAGTTTGCCGTTAATACCTGTAAACCATTTTTGCCAATCAGACATGAGTAGTACCACCCCTTCCCAACCAATTATTTTTTTCACAATCTAACTTCGTGAAATTTCTGTCAAATCCTTCTAAAACGGCCTGTACATGTTACATTTGACACAATCTTTTTAATTACAAAATTAGATCAACATCATCATTATTCGACAACATGATCCGCACCGCAACACTTCCGCCTATACCGGCATAGTATGATAGCGGAGGTGAAAATATGGCATATACCATTGTACAAATAACCCTTCATCCATTGGTGGTGCTGTCTCTAAAGGCTGTATCCGTATGTACAACCGGGATGTGCTCGAATTATCAAAACTAGTGTCTATTGGCACCCCGGTTATTATTGAAAACTATTAACCCTTGTTTTATTCCTCACTGCAACCTTTATCTGATAAACGCGATAAGCAAAAGTCTGCACTTAACTGTTCAAAAAAAGTCACATTAAATTCCCCAGGAACAGTGCCATTGGTAAGACGGTTACTATTAAAGCCAATAACTACCCCTTGAATAATGGCTGTAGTTTTACTTCCTGGCAGCGGTATGCCGCGAAAAGGATTAAAATTAAGCGGAGCAATATAATAGTTTAATATTCCGTCACTATTAACAACTAGGCGGTTGGGATCAAACCCATCTGCCGTATACACGGCATCAGTAGGCGCTGCCGGGCGTAACCCCCGGTCAGTAGCAAACCATACTGTATACACCCCTAGAGGAATTAACCTTTCTGCCGATATGGATATACTGCCGCTATCATCATACCCGCACACTTCACCGCTGGCTACAGCCTGAACCCAATAACCGGCATCAATTGCTGGCGGTTTATTAGCCGGCAGTATATCGAAATCCAACTGGCAGCATCCCTGGCATTTTTCACTTTTTCTGTCAGCCATCATACTTCTCCTTTTCTACATGCAGTTATATTAGACAGTTCAATTTAGTTTGTATATTATATGTTACTAAAATTACATAAGTTCCTAGTGAAATGAGAAAGATCTCTACAAAACTAAACCCGGCCATATCCTGGCAGGGTTTAGTTCAATGATTCTTTTATTCTACATTTGATTAGATTTTATTATTTTTACAAATAATGTATAATAAAAATTGTATTCTTTTATCGCTAGGAGGTACTATAATGTCGGAAACACTGGGAAAAAGCGCAGCTAAAGTTCAGGAAGAACTTAATAAATACGGTCTTGAATTAACGGTAATTACCATGAAGGATTCTACCCGCACTTCGGTTGAAGCAGCTAATACTATTGGCTGTCAAGTAGGACAAATTGCCAAATCCATGATATTTAGAGGCAAGACCAGTGGCAGGCCTATTCTTATTGTAGCCAGCGGCAGCAACCGTATTAATGAAAAAAAGATGAAAGAATATCTGGGCGAACCAGTCTCCCGTCCTGACGCGTCATATGTTCAGGAGACTACCGGTTTTGCCATTGGCGGCATTCCGCCAATTGGACATGCTACTAAAATGAAGTGCTTCATCGATGCTGATCTCCTCCAATATAATGAGCTTTGGGCAGCTGCCGGAACCCCTTTTGATGTTTTTCGTCTTACACCTGATCAGTTGGTAACAATCACACAAGGGCAAATCATTGATGTGAAATAAACCAAGAACCGCTGCACCGGGGGATTTTGATATGTCAGAGCAGGCGAAACCGGATAAAATAAAACCATCATTCAATCAAAAGCTCAAGCATTGGGCCAAAAAACTAAAAGACGATATCATCGCCCTATATTACGCAATCAAGCATTCACAAACACCGTTATATGCCAAAGCAATAACTGCCATAGTTGTCGGCTATGCTTTAAGCCCGATCGACCTCATTCCCGATTTCATACCCATTTTTGGCTATCTTGACGATGTCATTTTATTACCATTAGGCATCGCAATGGTAATAAAACTAATCCCTTATGAAGTTCTCCAGTCATGCAGGGAAGAAGCGGCTAACAATCCTCCTGCAATGAAACCGAAACTTTGGATTGCAGCTTATGTTATAGTAGCAATATGGATTCTTGTTCTCTACGGTATCTATATAGTATCCAATAAAGATGTACAGGCGTGTTGTTAGTATAAGCGTAAGACGACTATTTTTTTACTCATTAAAAAAACGCCATTTCCAATCACTACAATTGGATAATGGCGTTCTTCTATTTTTATATATCCAAATTCCTTACTTTGCTGGCATTCTCTTCGATAAACTTTCGCCTAGGTTCTACTTTATCCCCCATAAGTACCGAGAATATCTCATCAGCATCCATAGCGTCCTCAAGTTCAACCTTAAGAATCGTTCTGGTCTCAGGATTCATAGTTGTTTCCCACAGCTGCTCAGGATTCATTTCACCGAGACCTTTGTAACGCTGCACAGTTATACCTTCCCGGCCGATTTTGGCCAGTAGATTTTCCATTTCAGCATCGCTATAAAGATACCAGTGTTCTTTGCCTTTTTTAACAAGATATAATGGCGGTTGAGCGATATAGACGTGGCCTCCCTGGATTAAGGGCTGCATATGACGGTAGAAGAAAGTCAGCAGTAAAGTACGGATGTGCGATCCATCAACGTCGGCATCTGTCATGATAATGATTTTGCCATAGCGGCGTTTTTCAATATCAAAATCTTCGCCAATTCCATTGCCAAAAGCAGTAATCATAGCCCGGATTTCTTCATTGTTTAGTATTTTATCCATTCTGGCTTTTTCGACATTGAGGATTTTGCCTCTAAGCGGCAGGATAGCCTGGAAACGCCGGTCACGACCTTGTTTGGCGCTGCCGCCGGCACTATCGCCCTCGACGAGGAATATTTCTGCCTGATCAGGGTCTTTTATCGAACAGTCAGCCAGTTTACCAGGTAACGAACTGGATTCAAGCGCACTTTTACGCCTGGTGAGTTCGCGCGCTTTACGGGCTGCTTCCCGGGCGCGGGAAGCCATAACTGCTTTTTCTATAATTTTTTTGGTAACGCCAGGATTTTCTTCAAAGAATTCATTAAGACCTTCGGATACAATATTATCAATGACACCCCGGACCTCACTGTTACCAAGCTTAGTCTTGGTTTGGCCCTCAAACTGCGGTTCTTGAATTTTGACGCTGATTACGGCTGTCAGTCCTTCGCGCACATCTTCGCCGCTTAAGTTCTCGTCATTGTCTTTAAGCACATTAAATTTTCGCGCATAATCATTAATGGCCCGCGTCAGGGCAATTTTAAAACCGCTTAAGTGTGTGCCGCCTTCCTGGGTATTAATGTTATTAACAAAAGAATATATATTTTCAACATAACTGTCATTGTACTGAATGGCTATTTCGGCAAGTGTGGTATCTTTGGCTCCGGTTAAAAATATCGGCTTAGGATGAATGACATCCTTGTTCTTATTTAGGTATTCGACAAATGAGACGATGCCGCCTTCATAATAAAATTCCTGCTTTTCTCCGTCACGCTCATCTTTAATAATTATGGTGACTGTCCGGTTAAGAAAAGCCAGTTCCCGCAGGCGCTGTTTCAAAGTATCAAAACTGTATTCGGTTTCTTCAAAAATTTCGGCATCAGGCTTAAAAGTAACTTTAGTGCCGGTTTCCTCTGTTTCACCGATTATCTTTAGGCTTTCAACAGTATTGCCGCGTTCAAAACGAATAAGATGAATCTTACCGTTTCTTTTTACTTCAACTTGCATCCATTCCGATAATGCATTTACTACCGATACACCAACACCGTGAAGACCGCCTGAAACCTTATAGCCTTCGCCGCCGAACTTGCCGCCGGCATGCAGTATGGTAAGTACAACTTCAACGGCCGGTTTACCTTGTTCAGGCATCATATCTACCGGAATACCGCGGCCGTTGTCAATAACAGTTATACTATTGTCTTTATGAATGATTACTTCAACCCTGTTACAATATCCAGCCAAAGCTTCGTCAATACTATTATCTACTACCTCATACACCAAGTGGTGCAAACCTTTTGTTGAAGTGCTGCCAATGTACATTCCCGGCCGCTTACGTACAGCTTCCAATCCTTCAAGAACCTGAATCTGCTGGGCGCTATAACTGCCGTTCACCGTTGTATCGCTAATATCTACCATAATAACTAACCCCCGTTATTCCTCATCTCCGACCGGTATGTGACCTGCCCGCTTTTTAAGTGTTTGTGAAGATATTGCTGACATATAAACATTTTGGTCGGTAATAATAAAACTTTTCGCGCTATTTTCCGATATGTCAATTAATTTATTACTTGATTTTACGTTTTTTATATACTGGTCAGTAACCGCCGAAGCAGCTATCTTTAAATCAAAAATAGCTATTACATTCCGCAAAGGAATTACCGTATTAGCGCCCAGATGCAGAAACATACTTTTTCCTCCTGACTTTTTCCGCAAGTCGGGTTTTTACTTTACTAATTACATGATCGACTATTTCTTGGGTTATCTTATTAGGCTTAATTCCCGTCATGAGCATTACCAAGGTAGCTTCGGTAAGTTTGTCGGCTGCGCGATCAAACAAACCGCGAATAAGCTTATGCACTAATAATTTCTTGGTAGTATGAAATTCGCGCGGGCTGCAGGGAACAAACTGGGAAATTTCCTGATAGGTAAGCCATGGCGCTTCAGTCAACAGCCTGGTGATAGAACTTATCTTTTCCTGCTTATGTTCAATACTGCATATTGTACAGTAGCTTTGACCTGGTGGCACCAGCACGCTACAGCGTTTACAAGATTGCCAACCATTTTTTTGTTTGGTTTTGTTAAGCCCTTTCTGCTTGATTAAAATATAATAGCATTTTTTTCGCAATTTGTCGTCTTTTATAGACTCGGTTTCCCGCCATAGGGTAGCCAATTCATCAGAATCAAGTTTGGCGGGTTGTAAAATAACGACACTATCCCCATCTTCTCCAAAATTCTGGTATTTTCGTAAATCTCCTGCCTGAAATCTAATATCAATGATGAGTTTTTCATTTAAAAATGTGTTAATTTTATCGATTATTCCTGGTTTGAGCATCAGCAGATGATGACTCCACACCGGATTATTAACAGCTAAAAGTAAAATACCGCGCTGTATTGAAACCGGCCAAGCATGGCTGGCAATCTCATCACCGGCAATTTCCCGCCAATGAACAAGAACAGACTGGGCATTGTACCTTTTGGCAAGCCCCAGCGCTTTTAGCGTACCTGGCAATACATCCTTTACGCTGAACATATGTATCACTCCGTTACTGTACCATTCATTATCCGATAAAATTTGCCTAGCTTTACTTCAGAAAAGTATTGTTCATCAGCAGCAGTAATAAATGTCTGAACACGCTCCCTAATAAATAAGAGTAACTCAGAACGGCGTCCGGCGTCAAGTTCACTCATAACATCATCTAAAAGCAAAATGGGATATTCTCCCGTCTCGGACTTTATAAATTCAAGCTCTGCCAGTTTAAGTGCCAATACGCCGGTACGTTGCTGGCCCTGTGAGCCAAAATTACGCAGATTTTTACCGTTAACTGAAAAAATAAGATCATCCCGGTGTGGTCCGATATTGGTACTGCCACTCATAATATCCTGTTGCTGCAGACGATTGAGTTGTTCATAGTACCAGCCACTTAAGTCCTCTATCTTATCCTGGTTGGCGCCGTTAAGATAATAAGCAACTGTTAAATTTTCACGGCTACCGGTTATTTTCCGGTGATGGAGGTTGGCTAACATGGTTAATTTTTTTACCGAATCCTTACGTTTCTTGACAATATTGGCAGATGCAACTGCTATTTGCTCATCCCATGGTACTAATAAATCGCTGCCGGCTTTACCTTCTCTGATTTTTTTTAACAGATTGTTGCGTTGGCTGAGCAGCCGGTTATAGCTTAAGAGCTGCCGGTAATAAGCCGGACTGGCTTGAGATATTTCATTATCCAAAAAGCGCCGACGTAAAGCCGGCGCTCCTTTTATTAATAATAAATCTTCTGGTGAAAACAGTATGGCGTTTAGGGACCCTATAATTTCGCGCACCGGCAAAGGATGACTATTGTATAGTATCTCCTTATTTTGGCCGGCTATAAGTTTAACCTTTAAACAGTTTTCCACATCCTGCCGGAAAAAAACTACTTCAACACTTGCAGCCGGTTGCTCCCAACAAATTAACTCCTGGTCAGTGTTAGTACGATGTGACCGGCCCATAGCGGCAAAATACAAGGCTTCCAGTAGATTGGTTTTTCCCTGGGCGTTAAGGCCAACAAAAACATTAATATTTGCTGTAAAATTAATATTTAAATTTACATAATTACGAAAATTACGTAAAGTAAGTTTTTTTACTCTCATGCCTCACCTGTAATTATCCTCCAGCAGCCAATGCCTTTGACCTCGACAATATCACCAGGACGGACTTTTTTCCGGCGTTCACTGATAATATTGCCATTAAGCTTAATAAGCTTGTCTTCTAAAAATGGCTTAATTTGGGCGCCATTATCAATAATTCCGGCCCATTTTAGCAACTGGTCAATATTAATTTCCGGAGTATGTATTTCGATTTCTTCCATACAAAAACCTCCTGACCAAAAGGTGTTTTAGCAGTTTTCATTAGCTGGTGCGAACAGGAGTAATGATATAAATATAATTTTCATCATTAACCGGTTTTATGCTTGCCGGACTAAGCGGGGTATTTAATGAGAAATGCAGTTCAGGAGTGCCGATATTTTTCAAGATATCAGTTATATATTTGGCATTGAAAGCAATAGCTATTTCAGTGCCTTCAGTAATTACCGGCACAGTTTCGTATGCCTTGCCAACGTCCGGATTGTTAGAAGTTATGATGACTTCATCAGAATTAAACTGGAATTTTATTACATTATATTCACCGTCTTTAGCCATAAGGGAAACGCGTTCGACAGCATCCATAAACAAGGCGGTATTGATGGTAGCAGTAGTACCAAATTGCGGTGGTATTACCCGGTTATAGTCGGGGTATTGTCCCTCGATGAGCCTGGATTCCAGGTAAACATCCTCAAAACTAAAAGCTACTTTGTTTTTTTCCCAGCAAATATGTACATCAACAGGCAGTTCGGAAGTTAATAGGCGGGCTAATTCATTGAGAACTTTTGACGGGATAACAATTTTTAGCTTGTTTTCATCATTATTCATGTTTTCCAATATGCTCTTTTTTAATGCTAGACGGTGAGTATTGGTGGCAACCATTCGCACATCTTTATCTGTTGATTCTAATAACGCGCCGGTGAAAATCGGTCTGCTTTCTTCAGTGGCGCAAGCAAAAATTGTCCTCTTAATAAGGTCCCGGAGTACATTATCTTTAATAGCCAAAGTATTTATCGTTGTATTTTTTTCAAATAATGGTTTTAAAACAGGAAATTCTTCGGCTGGAAGGCTTAACAAGTTGAATTGAGAGTTTCCTGCCGTAATTTTTATGGTACGGTCTTCGGTCGATGAGGCAATTCCCACTAATTCTCCAGGAAGTCTTTTTACTAATTCCTGGAAATAACGGCCGGACAGCACTATTTGTCCAGGAATATCTACCTGTGCATCAATAGCGCATTTTATGCCTATTTCGTAATCAGTAGCCTGTAACTCAAGTTTGTTATCTTTTGCTGACATATATATTCCTGACAAGATGGGTAGTGTAGCTTTAGCTGCTACAGCTTTTTGAACAGTTTGGACAGCATGGTTTAAAAGTTCCCTGGCACAGGTAAGTTTCATAGAAAAAGCCTCCTTGCGTTTATTTGACGCGGTAAAAAATTTTTTATTAAGCTGTAATATTATTATTGTTTAATACATATATTAATAAAATAGCCGTAATAGTAGTAAGAGCTGTAGATATGTTGATAACCAGGTTGAATACTTGCCGGGGCAGACAATGTTAATGTTAATAATATGTCGATAAGTATAATAGCATTTATCAACATATTAACACAAAATTCCCGGTTTAAAGTTATCAACATTTTGTGTACAAATTAAATCAGATGTTATAAACAAAATTATATACCTAAGACTCAATACGTTTAATCAATTCTTTGATCGTATTATTTAGTTTGGCGTCCATATTCCGTTCCCGGCTGATTTTATCATGAGCATGGATTACTGTTGTGTGATCGCGGCCGCCGAAAATTTCACCAATTTTCGGCAATGATGTTTCGGTCAGCTCGCGGCACAGATACATGGCGATTTGGCGGGGATAGGCGACATTGCGAGTGCGTTTCTTAGCCGAAAGGTCTTCAAGTTTAATTTTAAAATGAGCGGCGACAATTTCCTGAATAAGATCAGTGGTAATTTGTTTCGGCCGTCCATTAGGAAAGATATCTTTGAGTGCCTCGGTGGCTAAATCAATATCGATAGGCTGGTTATTGAGTGAGGCATAGGCAATTACCCTAATAAACGCGCCTTCAAGTTCTCGGATATTGTTTTCGATGCGGCTGGCGATATAGACGAATACTTCATTGGGAACATTAAGATTTTCCAACATAGCTTTTTTACGCAATACCGCAATTCGGGTCTCGAGATCAGGGGCCTGAATATCGGTAATTAATCCCCATTCAAAGCGGGAACGCAGTCTGTCCTCAAGAGTTTGAATCTCGCGGGGCGGCCGGTCGCTGGAAATAATGATTTGTTTATTAGCTTCATGTAAGGTATTAAAAGTGTGGAAGAATTCTTCCTGTGTATGTTCTTTTTTAGATAAAAACTGAATATCGTCAACAAGTAAAACATCAATATTGCGGTAACGCTGGCGGAAGCTTTCCGGATTGCCGCTGATAATCGAATTAATAAGCTCGTTGGTAAACTTTTCGCTTGATATATATACTACTTTCATATTGGGGTTGTTTTCTTTAATACGATGGCCGATGGCATGCATAAGGTGGGTTTTCCCCAGACCTACGCCACCATAAATAAAGAATGGATTGTAGACTTGTGCCGGAGCTTCAGAAACAGCCAGTGAAGCAGCATGGGCTAAGCGGTTGGAATTGCCGATAACAAATGTTGAGAAAACATATTTGGGGTTTAATATGCAGTCATCAGCAGGTGTTATACTGGGCGGCTGCGTTTTGGCAGGCCGTTTTTCCGGAAGTGTATTGTTTTTTGGAGCAGGCGACGGTAAAGTTGCTGCTGAAGAAAGAGCCGCCGCCGCTTCAGGGATGTCGCCGATATCGTCAAGATATTTTAGAAAGTCAATATTGTTGATATCTGTTCCGGTATCCTGATGTACAGCTTGTTGTGTCAGTGTGGGCTTGTCTTTAGCAGGGGGGCTGTTGGCGGTGTCAGGATTGTCGGTGACTTCAATATCGTCTTCCGGTTCCGGCAAGGGGGCTTCTTCGGTGCCTTCCATTTCAATATCCATATTAATAAAAATAATTTCAAAGTCCTTGTTGGCGGCAGCTTTTAAGGCAGCCTTAATAACAGGCACATAGCGGCTTTCCAGCCATTCTTTGACAAATTGTTTTGGAGTTCCGATCTCAATGACATTATCATTAATAGATAGCGGTATTGTTGATTTAATCCATGTTTCAAATAATGGCTTAATAAATGCTTTTTTCATATGTACCAGAGCCTGTTGCCAAATGCTTGCCATATAAGCGGTATCAGCACTCAT